>NZ_RZSG01000254.1:0-7559 GCF_003997725.1 Mesorhizobium sp. M4A.F.Ca.ET.050.02.1.1 | reverse complement strand
GACGAAGGCCGCGAAAACGAAGGCAGCCAAGGTCGAGGCGCCCGTTGCCGAGGTCGCCGCTTCGCCACCGGATTCCGCCGCCGACCTGGCACGATTGCGCGAATTGATGGCGGAACTTGCCGCGGCCCAGGGCGAGACGCCGCTGATCCTGCCATCTGTCGACCGCAACGCCGTGGCCGCGGTGGTGCAGGACTGGACCGGCATCCCGACCGGACGGATGCTGTCCAGCCAGACCGAGAAGGCGCTCAAGCTCGCCGCCACGCTTGCCGAGCGCGTGGTCGGCCAGGATCACGCGATGGAGATGATCGCCAAACGCGTGCAGACCAGCCGCGCCGGGCTCGGCGCGCCGGAAAAGCCGGTGGGCGTGTTCCTGCTCTGCGGTCCTTCCGGCGTCGGCAAGACCGAGACCGCGCTGGCGCTGGCCGAAACGCTCTATGGCGGCGAGCAGAACCTCATCTCGATCAACATGTCCGAATTCCAGGAGGCGCATACGGTCTCGACGCTCAAGGGCGCGCCGCCCGGTTATGTCGGCTACGGCAAGGGCGGTATCCTAACCGAGGCGGTGCGCAGAAAACCCTATTCGGTGATCCTGCTCGACGAGGTCGAGAAGGCGCATCCCGACGTGCACGAGATTTTCTTCCAGGTCTTCGACAAGGGCATGATGGACGACAGCGAAGGCCGGCGGATCGATTTCAAGAACACGCTGATCCTGCTCACATCCAATGTCGGCTCCGAGGTCATCATGGACCGCACCGGGAACGGCACGGTGCGAGCCGGGCTCGACGATCTCGACACCGCCTTGCGCGGCCCGTTGCTCAAGGTTTTCCCCGCGGCCTTCCTTGGCCGGGTGGTGACCATACCCTACTATCCGCTGTCGGATGCGATGATCGAGGCGATCACGCGCCACCAGTTCGCCAAGATCGCGCGCCGGCTGCGAGCCACAAGCGATGCCGAGCTGGTGATCGGCGACGGGGTCATGGATCTGGTCAAGGCGCGCTGCACCGAGATCGAATCCGGCGGGAGAATGATCGACGCCATCCTCACCAACACGCTGCTGCCGGAACTGAGCCGCGGCGTTCTGAACCGTTCGCTCGAAGGCGAAAAGATGACGAAAGTGACCGTCTGGGCTTCCGCGGAAGGGTTCACCTACACTTTCGAATGACCGCCGTTGCTGTCTCGACTGCCGTCGGCCTGGCATCGAAATCAAAGACGACTGGTTTGCCGTGGGTGGGCCAGCGCGCGAAGGTCAGCGGAACGACGTCGTGGTGCCGGAAGATCGCGCCGACGAGCTCGGTGGCGCGGCGATCTTCCTGCCTTCGAACGCCGCCAGTTTCGTCACCGGTCAGATGCTCTTGTCGACGGCGGGATGACCAGCTCCGTATAGCGGGCGTCGGGCCCTATGTGTCTTCCTTTGTTCACCCGCGGCACGTTACATAGGCGGTGCTGGTCTGCAACGGCGGCTTTGCTTTCGGCCGGGCGTTTCAGGAACAAGGGTCTGCGGCAATGACGGCATCGGCGAAAGATCTATCCTTGCGCGTTCCCATCGACGGCCGGCACCGCAAGATGCTGATCGATGGAAAGTGGCGCGACGCGGCGAGCGGCCGCACCTTCGAGACGCGCAACCCCGCCACGGGGGCGGTGATCGGCACCGTGCCGCGATCCGGTGCCGGGGACATCGACCTCGCCGTCGCCGCCGCGCGCCGTGCCTTCGAAGGACCGTGGAGCCGGTTCAAGCCGTATGAGCGCCAGCTCCTGCTTCTCAAGATCGCCGATCTGATGGAGCGGCATTGGGAAGAGATCGCGCTTTCCGATACGACGGATATGGGCATGCCGATCACGCGCACGCTGGCCAACAGGACCCGCGTGCTCGGCATGTTGCGCTTCTATGCCGGCATGGCCACCTCCATTCACGGGCAGACGATCGGCAACTCGCTGCCCGGCGAGATCGTGTCCTACACCCGCAAGGAACCGGTCGGCGTCGTTGGCGCGATCATTCCCTGGAACGCGCCTGCCGCCGCCTCGATCTGGAAAATCGGCCCGGCGCTCGCCACCGGCTGCACCATCGTGCTGAAGCCCTCGGAAGAGGCGCCGCTGACGCCGCTGCTGATCGCCGAGATCATGCTGGAAGCGGGCCTGCCGGAGGGCGTTGTCAACGTCGTCACCGGCACCGGCGCCGAGGCCGGCGCGCCGCTGGCCTCGCATATGGATGTCGATAAGGTGGTCTTCACCGGCTCCACCGCGACTGGCCAAAGCATCCTGCGCGCCTCGGCCTCCAACATGAAGCGCGTTTCGCTGGAGCTTGGCGGCAAGTCGCCGGTGATCGTCTGCGCCGACGCCGACATCGAGCGCGCCGTGCCGGTGGCGGCGATGTCGGTCTTCGCCAATTCCGGCCAGATCTGCATCGCCGGCTCGCGGCTCTTCGTCGAGCAGCCGATCTATGAGGAGTTCGTCGAGCGGGTCGCCGCCCATGCGGCAAAGCTCAGGATCGGCGACGGCGCCGATCCGGCAACCGAGATCGGGCCGCTGATCTCTCCCCGTCAGCTCGAGCGCGTCACCGGCTTCATCGCGGACGGCGTGCGGCAGGGCGCTAGGCTGTTGACCGGCGGCGCGCGCGTCACCGAGGGTGCGCTTGCCTTGGGCAATTTCATCACGCCGGGCGTGTTCGCCGGCGTGACCGACGACATGCGCATCGCCAAAGAGGAGATTTTCGGCCCGGTCATCTCGGCGCTGCCGTTCGACACGTTGGATGAGGCGGTGCGGCGGGGCAACGACACGCCCTATGGGCTCGCCGCCGGCGTGTTCACGCACGATATCGGCAAGGCGCACCGGCTGGCCAATCGGCTCCGCGCCGGATCAGTCTGGGTCAACACCTATCACGCGATCGACCCGGCGGTGCCGTTCGGCGGCTACAAGATGAGCGGCTACGGACGCGAAGGCGGCACCGAGCACCTCGATGAGTATCTGAACACCAAGGGCGTCTGGATCAGGACCGACTGAGCGCCCTTTCGATACGGATCACTGATCCGGCCGTCGCCGCGGCGGCTATTTCTGCCGGAAGGCGGTGTGGAACGATGTCACCAGCGGCCCCAATATGTAATCGAGCGCCGTGCGCTCCTCGGTGACGATCATCACCGAGGCCGGCATGCCTGGATAGAGCGATATCTGAGGGGCGGCGGCCAGTTCGGCCGGATCGACCGCAATGTCGGCGACATAGTAGGGAAGGCCTGTCTTGCTGTCGGTAATACGGTCAGCCGAAATGCGGGTGACGTGTCCATGGATGATCGGTATCGAGCGCTGCTTGTAGGAGGTGAAGCGGACTTCGGCCGTCATGTCGGACCTGAGGCTCGATATGTCCTCGACGCGGACCTGCGCCTGGACGATCAGCGAATTCTGCGTCGGCACGATATCGAGGATGGTCTGGCCCGGCGCGACGATCGCTCCGATCGAAAAGACGCTGAGGTCCATCACCTGGCCGTCATAGGGCGCGCGCACCTCGGCACGGTCCATGGCGGCCTGGGCCGCGAACATCTTGGGCACGAGATCGGCCAGGTTGGACTGCGTCTCGATCATCATCGCCGAAAGCTTGGCCCGGCGTTCGTTGGACAGTTGCGCGATCTGGCTCTCGAGCTCGGCCTTGGTCTGCCGGCTGCCGGCAATGGCGCCCAGGTTCTCGTCGATCAGGCCCTGCAGGTCCGAGGCGGATCGGTCGAGCTCCAGGATGCGCGGGCGGGTCGTCAGTCCGGCCTTGAGCAGCTTGCCGAGGCTCGCCTTCTCGTCGACGGTCGATTGCAACTGGGCGCGATAGGAATCGACGCGCGCCTGCTTGCCCTCGATCTGCTCGTCGAGCTCGGCGATCCGCTTCTCGAGGATCTGCCTGGCGCCGGCCATCGAGGCGCGCTGGCTTTCGAGATCGGCGACCTGGTTGGCCATCGCGTCCTGGAGATAGGCCTGGTGCTCGCCCGCGATATCCTTCGGGAAGGCAACTTCCTGGCTGCCGTCGAGCTCGGCCCGGATCCTGGCATCGGTGGCACGCAGCAGGGCGTACTGCTGGGCGTAGAGATTGAACTCGGAGCGCAGCCTGGTGTCGTCCAACAGCAGCAGGACCTGGCCCTTCTGGACGATATCGCCGTCCTTGACGCGGATCTCCTTTACCGTCCCGCCATCGAAATGCTGGAGGCTCTTGCGGTTGCCCTCCACCTTGACGACCGCCTCGGCGAGCACGGCGCCGTTCAGCGGGGCGAAGGCGGCCCAGCCGCCGAAGACGCCGAAGAAGGCGAGGATGATCAACAGGCCAATCAGGGCCGGCATCCGGATCGAATCCGGGGCCGGGATGCCGGCTTCGCCGGGCAGGCTGCGGTAAGTGAGGGCGCTGTCGCTCAAACGTCTCTCCTTTCGCAGTTCATTGGGTTGCCACGGCGATCGGAGCCTGGCGCTGGTTGAGCAGCGCCACGATTTCGTTCCGCATGCCGAAGGCTTCGACCGCGCCATCGCGCAGCAAAAGGATCTTGTCGACATTGGCGAGCGTCGAGGGCCGGTGCGAGACGATGATGACAGTGCTGCCACGGCGCTTGAGCTCGATCGCGCAGTCGCTGAGCGCGCGGTCGCCGTCGGCGTCGAGGTTGGAACTCGGCTCGTCGAGGACGATCAGGTTCGGAGTGCCGAACACCGCCCGGGCAAGGGCGATGCGCTGGCGATAACCGCCCGACAGCACCGCGCCGCCTTCGCCGATCTGCGTCTCGTAGCCCTGCGGCAGGCGGATGATCATGTCGTGTACGCCGGCGAGCCGCGCGGCCTCGATCACCTCCTGGTCGACATTGGTCTTGAAGCGGCCGATGTTGGCGGCGACGGTGTCGGCGAAGAGCTCGATGTCCTGCGGCAGGTAGCCGATATGGTCGCCCAACGTATCGCGCCCCCAATGCGACATGTCGGCCCCATCCAGCCTGACGGTACCGCGGCTCGGCTGCATGACGCCGGCGAGGTGCCTGGCTAGCGTCGACTTGCCGGCGCCGGAAGGGCCGACGATGCCGAGGGCCTCGCCCGCCTCGAGCCGGAAGGAGACATCCCGCAGCAGTACTTTCTGCAGGTTCGGAATGGCAAAACTCACCTGCTCGACCGAGATCTTGCCGGAGGGTTTCGGCAGGTTGAACGAGCGTTCGTCCTTCGCGTCGCCGTCGACCAGCCTGCGCACTCGCGCAAGTGCCGCGCGCGCCAGGATCAGGCTGCGCCAAAGGCCGACGATCTGCTCGACCGGCTGCAGGCCGCGACCGAGCAGGAGGCTGGCCGCGAACATCGAGCCGGCTGTGGTCTGCCGTTCGATCACCAGATAGGCGCCGAGGCCGAGTATGAGCGACTGCATGGTCAGGCGCAGGAAGCGGATCAGCCCCGTCATCAGCGCGGCGCGGTCGCTCGCTTGCGCCTGGCGCAAGAGCGCTAGGTTGCGGTCGCGGCCCCAGCGGCGGATAAGGCCGTCGATCATGCCCATGGCGCGAACGACCTCCGAATTCCTGAGGCTCATCTCGGTGAAATTGTAGTTGGTCGTCGCGATGTCGTTGGCCTGCTTCAGCGGCGCGCGCACCAGATATTCGTTTAGCACCGCCATGGCGATGAGCAGCAGTGCGGAGCCGAGCGCGAAGAAGCCGAGCCAGGGATGCAGCAGGAAGATGATGCCGATGTAGATCGGTGACCAGGGCAGGTCGAACAGCGCGTGGATACCGCTGCCGGTGATGACCTGCCGGAACGTGTCGAAGTCGCGGATCGGCTGGCTCTGCGAGGCGCCCTGCGACGGCGTTTCGACCGATGCGGCCAGGATCCTGGCCGAAAGCAGCCGATCGAGGCGCGCGCTGGCGCGCGTCAGGATCCAGGCGCGCACCAGGTCGAGGCCGGCCAGCGCCATGAAGGCGACCAGCAGCACAAGCGTCAGCATCACCAGTGTGGTCTGGCTGCCGCTGGTGACGACACGGTCGTAGATCTGCAGCATGTAGAGGGGCGAGGCGAGATAGAGCAGATTGATCGCCAGGCTGAAGGCGGCCGCGACCAGGAAATAGCGGCGGCACGCCCGAAGCGCGTCCTTCACGATCTGCGATTTGCTACCGATACTCAAGATACCCAGCGGAGAACCCGCCCCCCAACTGCACGCCCGGACCGATACTACTACCGATCCCTCAATCGGCCACGCGATCCGCCCGTAAACCTGCTGTAAACCTTAATTCGTAAGCAGAACCCGCGGCCGGCGGGAAACGAGGTGAGCCGCGCGTGGCTGCCGGCTCACCTCCTCATTCATCACAGCACGAAGTCGCTCGCCGTCAGGCCAAGCCCGGTGCCGGTCAGCGTGATCTGGAAATCCGCCGTCGCGTTGCCGTTGACGTCGACACGAACGATCGTGTTGGCGCCGACCTCCGACCAGGTGATGCTGTTGGCGACAGTAGCCGCGTTCTGCCCGCCGAACAGGAAGGCCTGGTCGCCACCGCTGGCCGTGTTGGCGTCAATCGACGACAGGTCGATCTTGTCGGTGCCATGCACGAAGTCGGCGATGGTGTCGAAACTTGCCGGTGTGGACTCCGAGATTGAGCCATAGTTGAAAATGTCGGATCCTATGCCGCCCGTGAGTGTGTCGACGCCGGCACCGCCTGTCAGCGTGTCGTTGCCGTCGCCGCCGACGAGAGTGTCGTTGTCGCCAGCCCCCAAGAGCGTATCGTTCCCGGTCCCGCCAACTATGAGGTCGTTGCCGTTGCCGCCGTTGATCGTGCTATCGTCGCCGCCGTTCCCGAAAAGGAGGTCGTTGCCGGCGCCCCCCGTTAGAGCCTGACCCGCCGAAGTGGATGCGATTACGTCATCAGTGCCGGCGCCTGATAAGGACGTTTGCAGCCTGTATGCGGATGTGCTCAGTGCATAGCCGTATACGGTGCCGCCGTTTGTGAATTGTATGCTCTCGACGTTGCTGCTTCCGACATATTGATCGCGGATGGTGATCTCGGTGGTCCCGGCATTGATAACGAGATCGTTGGCCACCCTTTCGAAGTTCAGCGTGCCGATTGCCGTGCTGTCCACAGGTGCACTCGTCACGATTTCAATGCTGTCGCCACCGCTGCCGGCATCCGAGATGATATCATTGCCGTCTGCCAGTCCGAACCGGTAGATGTCATTGCCACTGCCGCCGAGAAGCACGTCGTCACCCGCGCCGCCGACGAGCGTCGCTCCGCCGTTCGAGCTGATGAGGATATTGTCGCCCGAGGTCCCGTCGAGCGTATCCAAAGCATCCTGAATGACGGTCACCAGGGCCGGTGCGCCGGCACTCGTTCCATCGGTAGCTGTGTAGGTGAAAGTCCCACCCATTGGGGCGGTGTCGGCAAAGGTCACGGTGCCGTTTGCACCGGAACCCGACGACTGGGAGACGGTGCCTCCCGTCGCGGAGTCTACGCCCGCGACATCGATTGCCGAAGCGGGGTCGTTGGCAATGAGTGCCCACTCAGGGATGATGACGGTGCTCCCGGCTGCGAGGTTGGTGATGATGGTGTCACCGACAGCTGCCGGACCATCGTTGACCGGGGTGATGTCGAGCG
>NZ_RZSG01000253.1:0-7617 GCF_003997725.1 Mesorhizobium sp. M4A.F.Ca.ET.050.02.1.1 | reverse complement strand
GTCGGTGGCGGCTCCGGCGGCCACAACGGCATCCGCTCGCTGGACGACCATGTCGGCAAAGCCTATCGCCGCGTGCGTGTCGGCGTCGGCCATCCGGGCGTCAAGGAAATGGTGCACGGCCACGTGCTTGGCGACTTCGCCAAGGCGGACCGCGAATGGCTCGAGGTTCTGCTCGACACCATCGCCGACGACGCCGGCCTGCTGGCCAAGGGCGACGACAATTCCTTCATGAACCGCATCACGCTCGCCCTGCGTGAAAAACTGACGCCGACCGGCGACGACGATCGCCCGCCACCCAAGGCGCCAAAGGCGCAGAGCCACATCCGCCAGGCCAGGCCGCAGCAGGCGCCGGCAAAGCTGCCCGAAACGGGCCCGATGGCCGCCATGCTGAAGAAGCTGTTCGGCGGCAAGGGCTGAACGTCGCCGGGGATGGCGGCCGAGGGGTTGACGTTCGTCACTCCTTTCGCCCATAGCCCTGATCAAATTTCGATTTCCCGATAGGACCGGACACAATGGGTTTCAAATGCGGCATCGTCGGCTTGCCTAATGTCGGCAAGTCGACGCTCTTCAACGCGCTGACCAGGACGGCGGCGGCGCAGGCCGCCAACTACCCGTTCTGCACCATCGAGCCAAACACCGGCGAGGTGGCGGTGCCGGACCCGCGCCTGCAGAAGATCGCCGCCATCGGCAAGTCGAAGGAGATCATCCCGACCCGCATCTCCTTCGTCGACATTGCCGGCCTGGTGCGCGGCGCCTCCAAGGGCGAAGGGCTGGGCAACCAGTTCCTCGCCAACATCCGCGAGGTTGACGCCATCGTCCATGTGCTGCGCTGCTTCGAGGACGACGACATCACCCATGTCGAGGGCCGCATCGACCCCGTCGCCGACGCCGAGACGGTCGAGACCGAGCTGATGCTCGCCGACCTCGAAAGCCTCGAGCGCCGCATCGTCCAGTTCCGCAAGCGCGCCGCCGGCAAGGACAAGGAAGCGATGGCCGTGCTGCCGATGATGGAGGCAGCGCTCGAACTGCTGCAGGCGGGCAAGCCGACCCGCATCCTGCTAAAGGGCATAGGACCGGAGGATCTGCGCATCCTGCAGGGGCTGAACCTGCTCACCTCGCATCCGGTGCTTTATGTCTGCAACGTCGCCGAGGCCGATGCCGCGACCGGCAACGAGCACTCCAAGGCCGTGGAAAAGATGGCCGCCGCTCAGGGCGCCGGCACCGTCGTCATCTCGGCAGCGATCGAAGCGGAGGTTGCCCAGCTTTCCGACGACGAGGAGATGGAGTTCCTCGCCTCGCTCGGCCTCGACGAACCGGGTCTCAACAAGGTGATCCGCGCCGGCTACGACCTTTTGCATCTCATCACCTATTTCACCGTCGGACCGAAGGAGACGCGCGCCTGGACTATCCACAAAGGCGATAAGGCGCCGCAGGCGGCCGGCGTCATCCACACCGATTTCGAGCGCGGCTTCATCCGTGCCCAGACCATCGCCTACAACGACTTCGTCACGCTCGGCGGCGAAGTCGCGGCCAAGGAGGCCGGCAAGGCGCGCGACGAAGGCAAGGAGTATGTCGTTCAGGACGGCGACATCATGCTGTTCAAGTTCAACACCTGATGCTCGCGGCGGCGCGCGTCCGGCAGATTGCGCCCTCCCGTCGCCTGTCTTGACCTCATCATGCCGCAGGTCTAATCGGCTGGTGCTCGCGGGCTCCTCGAAGCCCATGCAGTCCTGACGACGCTTCGAACGAAAATCTCTTCGATCCAGCAAGGGAGATCCGGCGATGATCAAGGCATTCGTCGTGGACAATGATCGGCTGCGTCTGGTTGATGACCTTGTGGCAAATGGCGACAAGGTTGTCTGGGCCGATCTTTTCAATCCGACCAAGGACGAGGAAACCGCCATCGAGAGCTGGCTCGGCGTCGCCATCCCGACGCGCGAGGAGATGGAGGAGATCGAAATCTCCAGTCGCCTCTACATCGAGGACGGCGCCTATTTCATGACCGCGACGCTGCCGGCCCAGACCGAGGCCGACGACCCGTTGATGTCGCCGGTAACCTTCGCGCTGGCCGGCAGCCGTCTGGTCACCGTGCGCTATCACGAACCGAAGGCCTTCAAGACGTTTCCGCTGCGCGCCGAGAAGGTGGCGACCGGCTGCACCAGCGGCGACACCATCCTGATCGGCCTACTGGAAGCGATCGTCGACCGCCTCGCCGACATTCTGGAGCGCGCCGGCCGCGACGTGGAAGCGATCTCGCGCGATATCTTCGAGGCCAGGTCGACCAAGGTCTCCAAGCGCAACCGCGACTTCCAGGAGTTGCTCAAGGCCATCGGCCGCAAGGAGGACATCGCCTCCTCGATCCGCGACAGCCTGATCTCGCTGCAGCGCCTGGCCGGCTTCCTCGCCCACGTCGCGACCCAGACCAAGATGAGCAAGGACATCCGCGCCCGCGTCAAGACCCTGTCGCGCGACGTGCTGTCGCTCGCCGACCACGCCACCTTCCTGTCGCAGAAGATTTCGTTCCTGCTCGACGCCACCCTTGGCATGATCTCGATCGAGCAGAACGCCATCATCAAGATCTTCTCGGTCGCCGCCGTCATCTTCCTGCCGCCGACGCTGGTCGCCTCGATTTACGGCATGAATTTCAATGTAATCCCCGAACTGAAATGGGAGTTCGGCTACCCCTTCGCCATCGCCATGATGGTGATCTCGGCGATCCTGCCCTTCTGGTATTTCCGCCGCCGCGGCTGGCTCTGACGGCGGCGCCGCCCTCCGGCTGGCTCACCAGAAATGACTTGACCAAATGCCTGTTGGCCGGCATCCGGGATGCCCGATCCTCGGGATCGCGCGTTCGCCTAATCGGAAATGGACCATGACCGGAAAGACCTGGGCCTATGAGGATTTCGTCGAGGGCGCCTCGCACGACCTCGGCACGAAAAATGTAAGCGCTGCGGAGATCATCGAATTCGCCAGCGAGTTCGATGCCCAGCCGATGCACCTCGACGAGGCGGCCGGCAAGGCCAGCATCCTCGGCGGCTTGTCGGCTTCGGGTTGGCACACCTGCGCGATGTTCATGCGCATGCTGTGCGACGCCCTCTTGCTGGACTCGACCTCGCAAGGCTCGCCCGGCATCGACCACGTCAAATGGAAGAAACCGGTCCTGGCCGGCGACACGCTTTGCGGCACGGTCACCGTACTCGCCAAGCGCCAGTCCAAGTCGCGGCCTCAGCTCGGCCTCGTCTCCATGCGCAGCGAACTGTTCAACCAACGCGGCGAAAGCGTCTTCGAGCTCGAGAACACCGGCATGTTCCTCGCGCGTGATGCCGCAAAGGACCCGTCATGACTTTGGACGAGTTCTTCCTGATCGGCCAGACCGTCACGCTCGGCGCGCACAAATTCGGTCCGGACGAGATCAAGGCCTTCGCCCGCAAATACGACCCGCAGGTCTTCCACGTCGATGAGGAGGCCGCGAAGAACAGCGTGCTCGGCGGCTTATGCGCCTCGGGCTGGCACACCGCGGCCACCTGGATGAAATACAATCTCGAAAAGCGCATGGAGACCGAGGGCGTGCGCTGGACAGGCCCGGGCCCACAACCCGAATTCGGCCCCTCGCCCGGCTTCCGGAACCTGAAATGGTTGAAACCGGTCTATGCCGGCGAGACCGTCACCTTCTCGCGCACCGCGCTTGCCCACCGCCCGCTTGCCGCGCGTCCCGGCTGGAACCTGCTCACGCTGCGCTGCGAAGCCTTCGATTCGACAGGCGACAAGGTCATCGAATTCGACAGCGCGGTGCTGGTGAAGGTGGAGTAGTGAATGGTGAATGGTGAATGGTGAGTAGTGAGCGGCAGGTAGAGACCCAGCGTCTCTCATTGAGCAATGATCTTCACTATTCACTATTCACTATTCACTATTCACTAGTGCCCCTCGAACCCGATCAGCGTCCTTACCGGCACACCGAGCGCTTCGAGCTTCTGGCGCCCGCCGAGGTCCGGCAGGTCGATGACGAAGCAGGCGGCGACGATGTCGGCGCCAATCTGGCGCAAAAGCTTCACCGCCGCCTCCGCCGTGCCGCCTGTGGCGATCAGGTCGTCGACCAGGATCACCTTCTCGCCCTCCGAAACGCCATCCTTGTGCATCTCCATCTCGTCCAGCCCGTATTCCAGGCTGTAGGCGACGCGCACCGTCTCGTAGGGCAGCTTGCCCTTCTTGCGGATCGGCACGAAGCCGGCAGATAGCTGATGGGCGACGGCGCCGCCGAGGATGAAGCCGCGCGCCTCGATGCCGGCGATCTTGTCGACCTTCAGCCCGACATAGGGATGCACCAGCTCGTCGATGGCGCGACGAAAGGCACGGGCATTGCCGAGCAAGGTGGTGATGTCGCGAAACAATATGCCCGGCTTCGGATAGTCGGGAATGGTGCGGATGGCCGCGAGCAGCGTTTCTTCGAGAGAGGATTTCATGGGCGGTTGATCCGTTGCCGTAGAGTTTTGCCGGCTAGAGCCGAAAAAGAAAAGGGCGCCGTCCGGCGCCCTCGCATTTTTCCGGCAAGTCCCGGCTCAGTGCGCCACGTCGGCCCATACCTTGCGCTTGGTCATGTAGACCAGGGCGCCGAACAACGCCAGGAACACCAGCACGCGGAAGCCGGTCTTCTTGCGGTCCTCCAGGTGCGGCTCGGCCGCCCACATCAGGAAGGCCGAGACGTCGCGCGAATACTGGTCCACCGTCTGCGGCGAGCCGTCGTCATAGGTCACTTGGCCGTCGGAGAGCGGCTTCGGCATCTTCAGCGACACGCCGGACAGGAAGTACGGGTTGTAGTGCGTACCCTCTGGAATCACCATGCCGGCCGGCGGCGTCTGGTCATAGCCGGTGAGCAACGAATGGATGTAGTCCGGGCCGCCCTGGGCGTACTGGGTGAAAATATCGAAGACGAAGCGCGGGAAGCCTCGCTCGACGCCGCGTGCCTTGGCCAGCAGCGACATGTCGGGCGGAGCGGCGCCGCCATTGGCCGAAGCGGCCGCCTGCTCGTTCGCGAACGGCGCCGGGAAGTGATCGGACGGCTTGCCAGGGCGGTCGAACATGTCGCCGGCATCGTTGGGACCGTCATGGATCGTGTATTCGGCGGCCAGCGTTTTCACCTGCGCGTCCGAATAGCCGAGCCCTTCCAGCGTGCGGAAGGCCACCAGGTTCATCGAATGGCAGGCCGAGCAGACTTCCTTGTAGACCTTCAGGCCACGCTGCAGCTGGGCCTTGTCATAGGTGCCGAATGGTCCGGCGAAGCTCCAGCTCATTTCCTTCGGTTCGTCGATCGGGAAATGTGTCGGTGCGGCCGCGTTGTGTTCCTCCTCGGCGATGGCCGCGGTGCCCGCGGCCAGCAAGCCAAGCAGAGCCAGCGAGGTGAGAATCTTTTTCATACCCAAATCCCCTTAGATTCTCAGCCCTTGGTTTCCGGCGCGGCGTTCGCGCCAGCCGGATGGCCGGCGCCGGCACCCTTGTTCTTCTCCAGCACCGCCTCGGTGATCGAGTTCGGCAGACGCCGCGGCGTCTCGATCAGGCCGAGCACCGGCAGCGCAACCAGGAAGAAGGCGAAGTAGAACAGCGTTGCCATCTGCGCCATGAAGACGTAGCTGCCTTCCGCCGGCTGCGAACCCAGCCAGCCGAGCAGGATGGCGTCGGCCACGAACAGCCAGAAGAACAGCTTGTACCAGGGTCGGTAGACCGCCGAGCGCACCTTGGAGGTGTCGAGCCAAGGCACCAGGAATAGCATGGCGATGGCGCCGAACATGCACAGCACGCCGCCGAGCTTGGAGTTGATCGGCCCGATATTGAAGGTGATGGCGCGCAGGATCGCGTAGAACGGCAGGAAGTACCATTCCGGAACGATGTGGGCCGGCGTCTTCAGCGGGTTGGCCACCGTGTAGTTGTCCGGGTGGCCGAGGAAATTCGGCAGGTAGAAGACGAAATAGGCGAAGACGAACAGGAACACGATCATGCCGAACGCGTCCTTGATGGTCGCGTAGGGCGTGAAGGCGACCGTGTCGGTCTTCGACTTGACCTCGATGCCGGTCGGGTTCGATTGCCCGACGACATGCAGTGCCCAGATATGCAGCACGACGACGCCGGCAATCATGAACGGCAAAAGGTAGTGCAGCGCGAAGAAGCGGTTCAGCGTCGGGTTGTCGACGGCAAAGCCGCCGAGCAGCAGCTCCTGGATCCAGTTTCCAACCAGCGGAATGGCGCTGAAGAAGCCGGTGATGACGGTGGCGCCCCAGAAGCTCATCTGCCCCCACGGCAGCACGTAGCCCATGAAGCCGGTGGCCATCATCAACAGGTAGATGATGCAGCCGAGGATCCACAGCAGCTCGCGCGGCGCCTTGTAGGAACCGTAATAGAGGCCGCGGAAGATGTGGATGTAGACGGCGACGAAGAAGAACGAGGCACCGTTGGAATGGAGATAGCGCAGCAGCCAGCCCGAATTCACGTCGCGCATGATCTTCTCGACCGAATCGAAGGCGAGAGTGGTGTCGGACGTGTAGTGCATCGCCAGAACGATGCCGGTCAGGATCTGCGACGCTAGCATGATCGACAGGATGCCGCCGAAGGTCCACATGTAGTTGAGGTTGCGCGGCACCGGATAGGCGACGAAGCTGTCATAGACCAGCCTGGGCAGCGGCATGCGGGCGTCGAACCAGCGTCCGATACCGGTCTTGGGCGTATAGGTCGAGTGTCCCTCGCTCATCGAAATATCCCCTGCCTCAACCGATAAGGATCTTGGTATCGGAAATGAACTTGAATACCGGCACCGCCATATTCTCGGGCGCCGGGCCTTTGCGGATGCGGCCGGCGGTGTCGTACACCGAGCCGTGGCACGGGCAGAACCAGCCGCCGAAATCGCCTTCCTGGCCGAGCGGGATGCAGCCGAGATGGGTGCAGACCTGGACCATGACCATCCAGGCTTCCTTGCCGGGCGTCGTGCGGTTGGCGTCGGTCGCCGGAGCGTCGGCCGGCAAATTGGCGTTACGGGCGATCGGGTCCTTCAGGTCGGCGAGATCGACGGCCTCCCCGTCCTTCATCTCCTTTTCGGTGCGGTTGCGCACCACGACCGGCTTGCCGCGCCACTTGACGACCAGCGACGAGCCCGGCGTCAGCGAGGAGACGTCCACTTCGACCGAGGCCAGCGCCAGTGTCGAGGCGTCGGGGCGCATCTGATCGATGAACGGCCATGCGACAGCCCCCGCGCCGACCACCGCGGCCATGCCGGTGGCGACATAGAGGAAATCACGACGGTTGGGATCGTGGGTATCGGTTGCGCTCACGGGTGCCTGATCCTTTCGCCTCTTCCGTGCCGGCGGCCGAGCCTTGTCCCCGCTCAATCGCGCCGGCCCGACAGCGCATGGCGAACAGGCTAGCGAATTCCTCCGGCATTTGGAGTTCGGTTTATGCGTGAAGCCAGTTTTTGTCCAGTCGGGTGAAGGCACAAGGTCAGATTGTCGCGGGGGCTAAATCCGGCGCCGGGTGGCACCGCGCCGAAGGATCGCCAACTGGCCGGAAACGGGGGGAAAAACAATGGCAAACCGGTGCCGCGCCTTTGCCTCGACAGCAGGCGCCGGCTCGGTCTAT
>NZ_RZSG01000252.1:0-7621 GCF_003997725.1 Mesorhizobium sp. M4A.F.Ca.ET.050.02.1.1 | reverse complement strand
GTCGCTGCCTGCTGCCCGAGGCCGACGACCAGTATGTGGCGATGGCCCTTTCCGACAAGCGCGCGCGCCACGTCGGCGCTTGCCGCGGCGCTGTCGGCCGAGACCGTGTCGAAAGCATCGTCGGCGAGGACGCGGTCGATCAGCACGCCGGTCATGCCATTAGCCTTCATGAAGCCGGCCGCCGGCCCATGCTCATTGCGCACCGGCGCCAGCACCACGCCGGCGACACGCCAGTCATGCATGCGGGCAAGGATCTCCTTCTCGCGCGCTTCCGATTCACGACTGGAGGCGGCGACCAGCGTGAAGCCTCGTTGCTCGGCGAGACCCTCGAGCTCGCTGACCATCTGGCCGAAGAACTCGCTTTCGAACTCGGGCATGATGGCGCCGATGATGCGGCGCTTGGCCCGGCGCATGTCGGAGGCCAGCGGATCGACGCGGTAACCGAGCAGTTCGACGGCATCGAAGACGCGCTGGGCGTTTTCGGGCTTCACCGTGGTGACGCCAGCCAGCACCTTGGAGACGGTGGCGGCGGACACGCCGGCACGGCTTGCCACGTCGTGGATCGACGCACGGCGCTGCTGGGCCTCCTTCGCCATTGTCCTCCTCCTGAGGCTTGCCACATCAATCGATAAATCGATTTTTCAAAGTTGTAAATCGTTTAATCCGGAGTAAAACACGGTTGTGAATGGCACGGTCCGGTCGCGCCGGGAGGAAACATCATGTCAAAAAATGCCTTGCCGCTGGTCATCAGCGCGCCTGAGCCGCGCACCCTCGAACTGATCTTCACACCGCCGCAGCTGGCACGCTTTCGCAAAAAATATCGCATCGTCGAAACAACGCCTGAGATGGTGGCAAGGTTGCCTTCCGACATATTGGCCGAGGCGCGCTACATCGTCGGCCAGCCGCCGATCAGTTCCGAGACGCTGGAGACGCTGAAGGTGCTGCGCTGCATCTTCAATGTCGAGACCAATCTCGTCAACAACATGCCCTACGATACGCTGTTTCAGCGCGGCGTCCATGTCGTCACCACCGGGCTGGTCTTCGCCGAGCCGGTGGCCGAGCTCGGCCTTGCCATGGCGCTCAACCTGGCGCGCGACATCGTCGATGCCGACCTTGCCTTCCGGCAGGGAAAGGAACTGTGGGGCGGCGACGGCAATGCGACCGCGCGGCTGCTGAGCGGCGCCGAAGTCGGCATCATCGGCTTCGGCGATCTAGGCCGCGCGCTGAACCGGCTGCTGACTGGCTTCCGCACCCGCACCAGGGTATTCGATCCCTGGCTGCCGCCGTCGATCCTCATCGACAACGGCGTCGAGCCGGCCTCGCTCGACAAGGTGCTGTCGGAAAGCGATTTCGTCTTCGTCGTCGCCTCGGTGACCAGCGAGAACCAGGGCTTCCTCGGTGCCGAGGCCTTCGCCAAAATGCGCACGGGCGCCGCTTTTATCCTGCTCAGCCGAGCCGGTGTCGTCGACTTCCCGGCGCTGATGGAGGCGGTTCGCAGCGGTCAGATCGTCGCCGCAAGCGATGTCTTTCCGGAGGAGCCGTTGGCCAGGGACCATCCGGTGCGCGGGCTGCCCGGCTTCCTACGCTCCGCTCACCGCGCCGGCGCGCTCGACGTCGCCTTCAAGCGCATGGGCGACATGGTGCTGGAGGATATGGACCTGATCGACCGCGGGCTGCCGCCGCTGCGCTCCAAGCGGGCGGAACGCGAGACCGTTTCCAGGATGCGGTCGAAGCCGGTCGACAAGAATTGAGGGCAAAACGCCACCCTTCGCAACTCGCTGCACGCGGCGGCAAAGAACAATTAAATCGAACGCGGGGCGACCAAAAAGGTTCATTTTCCGCTAGATCCTATCTTGGCAGAATTATCATCTCGCAATCCGCTTCATCATGGAACCTTCGTCCAAACCTGTCGTTTGGCCTTTGATCGTTGCTTCGACGATCCCAAAGCAACAGGAGGATATATCGTGAACATCAAGATGATATGGCTCGGCGCCATGGCGCTTTCGATGGTCGCCGGCTCCGCGTTGGCCGCAGGAGAGACTGGCACGTCGGCACTCGACGACCCGGCCAAGATGCAGCCCTTCTATACAGACTCCACCATGAAGACGATGGTTAGCAACGACGATTTCGTGAAGGCCTGGAAGGCGCTGTCGCCGGAAGATCAGATGGCGATGATGTCGGCCTGCGATGACGAAGCGAAGAACGCCAATCCCACCAACAGTCATCCGGAGTTCTGCAGCAGCGTCAAGGCAAACGGCGGCAGCAAATAGGCCTGCCGGTATCGCAATGGATGAAACGGCTCCGCCTGCGGGGCCGTTTTCTTGCCGGCCGGGATTCTACAACGACCCCAGCCGAAGCGCATCCCGGGCGATCCGCCAGGCGGACTCGACATGTCGCCGCGCCGCCGCCTCCGCTTCCTCCGGCCTGCGTGAGCGGATGGCGTCCATGATCGCATTCATCTCGGCGATGGCCGGCTCGCGGCGGTTCTCCGACGCGATGGTCATCGAACGCAGTTGATTGATGCGAACGTTGAGCCCGGTGACGATCTCCCAGGCGATGCGCTTGTCGGCGGCTTCGAACAGCACCTCGTAGAAGCTGGCGGTCGCCCGCATGACCTCCACCGGGGCGCCCGAGGCCCAGGCTTCGAGCAGCTTTTCCAGGGCGTCGTCGAGGAGAGCGATCTGCTCCTTGGTGGCGGACGTCGCGCAGGCGCGCGCGGCGATGCCTTCCAGCAGCGCGCGCAGTTCGTAGATCTCGTCGGTGCGGCCGAGGTCCGGCTTGGCCACGGCCGGTCCGTGGCCCGGAACCATCTGCACCAGGCCCTCTGCCTCCAGTTGCCGCAACACCTCGCGTACGACCGAACGGCTGACGCCGAGCTGGTCGCAGAGCGGCCGCTCGACCAGCCTCTCGCCGGGCTGGAAGTGGAAATCCATGATCGCCTCGCGCATGCGCTCCAGCGCCAGCGTCCGTAGCGTCTTGGCAGAGCGGTCGATCCGAAGCGTGTCGTCAGGCATTCTTCTTCCGCCCTCTACGAGCAATTCCAGAAAAGTGTTCTGTCAGGAATTGCGCTTCAAAACAAAGAGATAGAGCGGTTGGCCGTTTCCATGAAACGGTGAGACGCTCTCGCCTCGCCACAAAAACAGATTCCATGGCCGATTGACAAGGCACTTGGCTCTCCATATTATGGTATACCATAAGACGTCGATAGAAACGACGAAACCGCATTGCGCCGTTTCGTCCGAGGAATCTCATGAAACCGGCCATCCGCAAGATCGTGACCTATGTCGAGAACACGCTGATCGAAGGCGGCAAGGCGGCGCCCCGGCCGCTGCGCCTGATCGGCGTCGCGGCGGTGCTGACCAACCCGTGGGCCGGACGCGGATTCACTGAGGACCTGTCGCCCGAGATCCGCGCCGTTGCCCCGGTGCTCGGCGAAACGCTGACCAATGAGATCATTGGCGTCGCCGGCTCCGGCGAAGCGATCGAAGGCTACGGCAAGGCCGCCATCTGCGGCACGTCGGGCGAAGTCGAGCACGCTTCGGCGCTGATCCACACACTGCATTTCGGCAACCACTATCGCCGCGCCGTCGGCGCCAAGACCTATCTCGCCTTCACCAATCTGCGCGGCGGGCCGAACACGCCGATCATGATCCCGCTTATGGACAAGAACGATGAGGGTCGCCGCTCGCATTATCTCACGGTGCATTTCCAGATTGGCGATGCGCCAGCCCCAGACGAGCTGGTGGTGGCGCTCGGCGCGTCGATCGGCGGCCGCCCGCATCATCGCATCGGCGACCGCTACCAGGACTTGAAGGAACTCGGGGATCTGCATGGCTGACGCCGCCGCACTGGCCCTGGGCAAGGCTCCTGACGCCACCGGCTTCATCCGGGCCGGTTCCGGCGCGCCGGTTCTGCTGATCCATGGTGTCGGCATGGGCGCGGCGATCTGGCGGCCGCAGATCGCCTTGATGCAGGACCGCTTCGACCTGATCGCCATCGACATGCTCGGCCATGGCGGCTCGCCGCTGCCGCCGCAGGATGCCGGGCTGGCGGACTTCGCCGACCAAGCGATCCGCCTGCTCGACCATCTCGGCCTCGACCGCGTCGCGGTTGTCGGCCATTCCATGGGCGCGCTGGTCGCGCAGGAGATCGCGCTGCGCGCGCCGTCGCGTGTCAGTTCCGTCATTTGCCTCAACGCCGTCTTCCGCCGCCCGCCGGAACTTGCGCAAGCGGTGCGCGAACGGGCGGCCGCCCTCGGCGGCCATGGCGATCCCCAGGCCATCGCCGCGACGATCGCGCGCTGGTTCGGCGATCCGATCCCGCCGGATCTGGCCGACGCCGCCGCGACCGCGCGAACCGCGCTCGAGAGCGTCGATGCCGAAGGCTACGCCCGCACCTATCGCCTCTTTGCCAGCGCCGACACAGCCCATGTCGATCGCCTGGCCGAGCTTGCCACGCCGGCGCTGTTCATCACCGGATCGGAGGATCGCAATTCCACCCCCGCAATGTCCGCCGCCATGGCGCGGCGCGCGCCATCAGGACAATGCCTGGTGCTGAGTGGAGAAAAGCACATGATGACAATTGCTTCGCCCAAGAAAGTGACTCAGCACATCACGGCCTTTCTCGATCGCGCGGCCGACGTTGCCGCAAGCGCCCAAACCGCTTTCGACCCAATCGAGTTCCGCCGCGCGCTGGGCTCCTTCCTGACCGGCGTCACCATCGTCACCACGGTGGACGAGGCAGGAGACCCGCGCGGCTTCACCGCCAACTCCTTCACCTCCGTTTCGCTCGAGCCACCGCTGGTGCTTGTCTGCATCGCCAAGAAGGCGCTGGGGCACCAGGCCTTCTCGACCTCCAGGGGATTCGCCATCAACATCCTGTCGGAAGACCAGAAGGCCGCGTCCGGCATTTTCGCCTCCAAGGCGGCCGACAAGTTCGCGTCGGTGGTCTGGCAGCCGGGCCAGACCGGGAATCCGGTGATCGACGGGTCTGTCGCGGTCTTCGATTGCGGCATGGAGCAATTGGTGGATGCCGGCGACCATTCGATCCTCATCGGCCGGGTCCACGATTTCACCCACAACGGCGCCCAGCCATTGGGCTATTGCCGGGGCGCCTATGTCACGCCGGGCCTCAGCCAGGAAGCGCTTGCCGCGGCACCGCCCGGAACCGAGGTCGGCGCCATCCTCGAGAGCGATGGCCGCGTGCTCTTCCTCGAGGCGGCGGACGGCTCCCACCAGTTGCCGGCCGGACGTGGCCTCGGCGCCGCGAGCGATGCCCGCAGTCTCAGGGGAAAGCTTGCAGCCAAGGCGATCGACGCCGATCTTGGCTTCCTCTACGCGGTCTGGGACGATGCGACGGACGCCTCGCGCACCCATGTCTACTATCGCGGCACGGTAGGCGCGCCCCTGTCCGGCGACGGCCACGTCAGGCTTGTCGACATCGACCGGATGGCCGATCTCAAGATCGCCGATCCGGCGGTGCGCTCGATGCTCGCCCGCTATGCACGCGAGCGCACCGAGGATCAGTTCGGCGTCTATGTCGGCAATGAGGTCGAAGGCGAGGTCCGGCCACTCGCCAAGGCCGCGCCGTCAGCAGCAATCCATTCCGGCCACGGGTGAGACCGATGAAGTTTTCGCTTTTCGTCCATATGGAGCGCTCGGATCTGGCCAAGCCGCAATCCGAACTGCTGGCGGAGTTGGAAGAACTCGTCGTGCTGGCCGAGCAGGCAGGCTTCGAGGCCGCCTGGATCGGCGAGCATCACGGCATGGAGTTCACCATCTCGCCGAACCCGTTCGTCAACATCGCCTATCTCGCCGCCAAGACTTCAAGCATCCGCCTCGGCACCGGCACCATCATCGCGCCCTTCTGGCACCCGATCAAACTCGCCGGCGAAGCGGCGATGGCCGACATCATCACCGACGGCCGGCTCGACATCGGCATCGCGCGCGGCGCCTACAGCTATGAGTATCAGCGGCTCTTCCCAGGGCTGGACGCCTGGGGCGCCGGCCAGCGCATGCGCGAGATGGTGCCGGCGCTGCGCGGCCTCTGGGACGGTGATTTCGAGTTGTCCGGCGAGTTCTGGTCCTTCCCGCCGACCACCTCCTCGCCCAAGCCCTTGCAAGCCCCCTACCCACCGATCTGGGTGGCGGCCCGCGATCCGAACTCGCACGACTTCGCCGTCGCCAACAAATGCAATGTGCAAGTGACGCCGCTTGCCTCCGGCGACGGCGAGGTGGCGAGCCTGATGGAGCGGTTCAACACCGCCTGCCAGGCCCATCCGGACATCGCGCGGCCGGAAATCATGCTCCTGATGCACACATTCGTGGCCGAGGACACCGCCGACGCCGACCGTCTGGCGCAGGATCTGTCGCTGTTCTACTGCCAGTTCGGCGCCTGGTTCCAGAACAAGAAGCCGGTGCATCAGGGCATCCTCGAGCCGCTGACCGAGGAAGAGATTGCGGCCATGCCGCAATACGCGCCGGACAAGATCAGGCAGAACCTCGTCATCGGCGAGGCCGACGAGGTGATCGCCCGGCTGAAGACCTATGAAGCGCAGGGCTACGACCAATATTCGATCTGGATCGACAGCGGCCTCTCGCATGAGCGCAAGAAGAAGTCCCTGCGGCTCTTCATCGACAGGGTGATGCCGGCCTTCCAGGCGGGGTCGCGATGAGCACCGTAGCCTTCAAGAATTACATAGACGGGGAGTTCGTCGAGGCCGCGGCGACCTTCGACAGTATCGATCCTTCGACCGGGACCCCCTGGGCGACGATGCCGGCCGCTGGCGTCGCCGATGTCGACCGCGCCGTCGAGGCCGCGCACCGGGCGCTGCGTTCCGGCCCCTGGGCCTCGCTGACGGCAACGGCGCGCGGCAAGCACTTGGTCAGGCTCGGCGAGCTCGTCGCCGCCAATGCGGGCTGGCTGGCCGAGTTGGAGACCCGCGACACCGGCAAGATCATCCGCGAGACGCGCGCCCAGATCGCCTATGTCGGCGACTACTACCGCTACTATGGCGGGCTGGCCGACAAGCACGAAGGAGCTTTCATTCCGATCGACAAGGCCGACATGGAGGTGACGGTGCGGCCGGAGCCGATCGGCGTCGTTGCCGCAGTCGTGCCCTGGAATTCGCAGCTCTTCTTGTCGGCGGTCAAGCTCGGTCCGGCGCTGGCAGCCGGGTGCACCGTCGTCCTCAAGGCTTCCGAGGATGGCCCGGCGCCGCTGCTCGCCTTCGCCGAGCTGGTCCACGAGGCCGGCTTCCCGGCGGGCGCCGTCAACATCCTGACCGGCTTCGGCCACGATTGCGGACGCCGCCTGACCAGCCACCCGCTCGTCGCCCGCGTCGCCTTCACCGGCGGCCCCTCGACCGCCCGCCAGATCGTCGCCAACACGGCTGAGAACCTCGCCTACACGACGCTCGAGCTCGGCGGCAAAAGCCCGGTCGTCGTGTTCGCCGACGCCGATCTCGACAGCGCCGCCAACGCCGTGGTCGCCGGCATTTTCGCCGCGACCGGGCAGAGCTGCGTCGCCGGCTCGCGCCTCCTGGTCGAGCGCTCGGTGAAGGACGAATTCCTTGCCCGGCTGAAGCGGAAGGCCGAAGCCATCGCCATCGGCGATCCACAGG
>NZ_RZSG01000251.1:0-7658 GCF_003997725.1 Mesorhizobium sp. M4A.F.Ca.ET.050.02.1.1 | reverse complement strand
CCGGCCTCGATGATCTCCGTCACCTCAAACTCGGCCCTTGCCAGGAGCAGCCTGTATTCGTCGGCTGTCCGCTCCTGGCCATCCGGCGCCACCAGCATGTTGAGGTCGGCGAATTTGGCGCGCGCCCCTTCGTTTGGCGGCGCGAGCACGGCCTCGAGCACCAGCAACCTGCCGTCCGGCTGAAGAGCCTTGCGGCAGTTCCTCAGTATGGCGAGATTGGTCTCGTCGTCCCAATCATGCACGATCCATTTCAGCAGCAGCGCGTCTGCTCCCTCGGGCAGCGCGGCGAGGAAATCTCCGCCGACGATGTCGCAGCGATCGGCGACACCCTTCTCGTCCATCACCGGGCCGGCCGCCGCGACCACATGCGGCTGGTCGAATAGGATGCCGCGGCTGCCGGGACTGGCGGCGAGGCTTCGGCAAGGAGCGTGCCCCTGCCACCACCGACATCCATGATCACCGGAAAGCGCGAAAAATCATATGCCGCCAGGATGGCCGCCGCCACGCCGCGCGAGTTCGCCGCCATCGCGCGATCGAAAATCACCGACTCCTCGGGATGCTCGATCCGGTACTCCCAGACCCCCTTGCCGTGGGCGTGGCGGAACGCGTTCTTGCCGGTCCGGATGCTGTAGAGCAGATCGCTCCACGCCTGCCGGTAGTAGGGCCGGCCGACAAATGACGCCCAAGGGGTTGCCGAATGCTCGGCGTCCGAGCGCAAGGCGCCGCCGAGCGGCGTCAGCGAGAACCGTCCGTCCTCGCCTTCGTGGAAGACGCCCACCGCCGCCAGCGCGCGCAACAGGCGGTAGAGTGCGCGCGGATGTGTGTCTGTCAGGCTGGCCAGCTCAGCCGCCGAGCGCTCGCCGTCCTTGATGTGGTCGGCGATGCCCAGCATCGCCGCGACCGAGATCGCTTGCGACACCTGGTATTGGTTGACCATCCGTATCAGTTCGAAAGCGGCTGTTCGCGGATCCATGGCGCCCCTCGGATCGCCAGCAAATCACAAGGAACGGGCTCTAAACAAGCTCCACTTCGACCACGCCGGGCACGGCGCGCATCGCCGACGCGATCTGCGGCGAAATCCGGTAGCGGTTGGGCAGCTCGATCTCAACCTCGCCCTGGCCGGCATCCTTGATCAGCACGAAGCTCACCTGTCCCTCGCCCTTCACGGCGAGCTGGTTGGCGAGAATGTTGATCGGCGCCGCGTCGCGCAGGAAGATGCGCAGCGCCTTCTGGATGCGGCTTGCCTCATCTTCCAGCGACTGCACCGTCTGGATTCGCAGATTGATGCCCTCCGGCCTGTCTTCGGCCGAAACAGTGATCACCACCGAGCGGCCGGGCTCCAGCATATCGCGAAATTGCGCCAGGCCTTCGGAGAACAGCACCGCCTCGTACTGTCCGGTCGTGTCGGAGAACTGCACGACGCCCATCTTGTTGCCGGTGCGGGTCTTGCGCTCCTGCTTGGTGGTGACGGTGCCGGCGAGGCGACCGGCGGCAGCACCGCGCTTGACCGCGGCCGAGAACTCCGCCCAGTTCTGCACCCGCATCTTCTGCAGCGCCGCCTTGTACTCGTCGAGCGGGTGCGCCGAGAGATAGAAGCCGACCACCTGGAACTCGCGATGCAGCCGGTCAGCGGCCAGCCAAGGTTCGGTCGCCGGCAGGTTGAGCGCCTGCGACTGCGCGCCGAGCGAGGCGCCGAAAATATCCGCCTGGCCGGAGACGGCGTTCTGCTGCGCCAGCGAGGCCAGCCCCATCATCCGCTCGACCCCGGCCATCATCGCAGCGCGGTCATGCCCGAAGCAGTCCAGCGCGCCGGCCATGATGAGGCTTTCGAAGACGCGCTTGCCGACGATCTTCGGATCGACCCTTTCGCAGAAGTCGGCGAGGCTCTTGAACGGCTTTTCGCCGCGCATGGCGACGATATGCTCGACCGCCGCGTCGCCGACGCCTTTGAGCGCGGCCAGCGAATAGAAAATCTTGTTCTGGCCGACCTCGAAGGGGCGGAAGCTCGACATCACCGACGGCGCCACCACCTCGATGCCGAGGCGCAGCGCATCCTGGCGGAAATCGGCCAGTTTGTCGGTGTTGCCCATGTCGAGCGTCATCGACGCCGCGAGGAACTCCACCGGATAGTGCGCCTTGAGGTAGGCAGTCTGGTAGGAGACGACCGCGTAGGCCGCCGCGTGCGACTTGTTGAAGCCGTAGTCGGCGAACTTCGCCAAAAGATCGAAGATGAAGTCGGCCTGCGGCTTGCCGACGCCGCGCTCGACCGCGCCCGTGACGAAGCGCTCGCGCTGCTTGTCCATCTCGGCGCGGATCTTCTTGCCCATGGCGCGGCGCAGAAGGTCGGCTTCGCCGAGCGAATAGCCGGAAAGCTCCTGCGCGATCTGCATCACCTGTTCCTGGTAGACGATGACGCCTTGCGTCTCCTTCACCAGATGGTCGATCTTGGGATGGATCGAGGCCATCTCCTCCTCGCCATGCTTTCTGGCGTTGTAGGTCGGGATGTTCTCCATCGGGCCTGGGCGATAGAGCGCCACCAGCGCGATGATGTCCTCGATGCAGTCCGGTCGCATGCCGATCAGCGCCTTGCGCATGCCGGCGCTTTCAACCTGGAACACGCCGACCACCTCGCCGCGCGACAGCATCGCGTAGGTGTCCTTGTCGTCGAGCGGAATCGTCGCGAGGTCAATGTCGACGCCGCGCCGGCGGATCAGCTTGACCGCCGTCTCCAGCACCGTCAGCGTCTTCAAGCCGAGGAAGTCGAATTTTACGAGCCCCGCCTGCTCGACATATTTCATGTTGAACTGGGTGACCGGCATGTCGGAGCGCGGATCGCGGTACATCGGCACCAGTTCCGACAAAGGCCTGTCGCCGATGACGATGCCGGCGGCATGCGTCGAGGCGTGACGATAGAGGCCTTCGAGCTTCTGCGCGGTATCGAGCAGCGTCTGCACGATCGGCTCCTTCTCCGCCTCTTCGGCGAAGCGCGGCTCGTTGGCGATGGCGTCCGCCAGCTTGACCGGATTGGCCGGATTCTGCGGCACCATCTTGGACAGCTTGTCGACCTGGCCATAAGGCATCTGCAGCACGCGGCCGACGTCGCGCAGCACGGCGCGCGCCTGCAGCGTACCGAAGGTGATGATCTGCCCGACCTGGTCGCGGCCGTATTTCTGCTGGACGTAGCGGATCACCTCCTCGCGACGATCCTGGCAGAAGTCGATGTCGAAGTCCGGCATCGATACGCGATCGGGATTGAGGAAGCGCTCGAACAGCAGCGAGAAACGCAGCGGGTCGATGTCGGTGATGGTCGTCGAATAGGCGACCAGCGATCCGGCGCCCGAACCGCGTCCCGGCCCGACCGGAATGCCTTGCGACTTCGCCCATTTGATGAAGTCGGCAACGATCAGGAAGTAGCCCGGGAATTTCATCTTCTCGATGATGCCGAGCTCGAAATCGAGCCGCTCGCGATATTGCTCGACCGTATAGCCCGGCGTCGGTCCGTGCGCGGCTAGCCTCGCCTCCAGCCCCTCGCGCGCCTGGCGGGCGAGCTCGGCCGCCTCCGCCTTCTCCGCCGCATCCTTGTCGGCGATATCGCCGCCGGTGAAGCGCGGCAGGATCGGGCTGCGGTTCTTCGGATAATAGGAACAGCGCAGCGCGATCTCGACCGTGTTGTCGATCGCTTCCGGCAGGTCGGAGAACAGCTTGGCCATCTCCGCCTGGCTGCGCAAAAAATTGTCCGGCGAGAGCCGTCGGCGATTGTCGGCGGCGACCACCGAACCCTCGGCGATGGCGACCAGCGCGTCATGCGCCTCATAGTCGTCGCGCTTGGAGAAGAACGCCTCGTTGGTGGCGACCAGCGGCAGATCGTGGCTGTAGGCAAGGTCGACCGTCGATTTCTCGATCATGCGGTCGTAGCCCTGGACCCGCTCCAGCTCGACGTAGAGCCGGTCGCCGAACATCGCCTTCAGCGTCAGCAGCCGCTGCTCGGCGAGGTCGCGACGGTCCTCCTTCAGGGCGCGGCCGATCGGGCCGCGCGGACCGCCGGTCAGGCAGATCAAGCCGTCGGATTGTCCCTCGAGCATCGCGCTGGTCAGGTGCACCGGCTCGCCGGGCGGCGTTTCCAGGTAGACCCGACTGATCAGCCTGACCAGATTGGCGTAGCCGGCCTCGGTGGCGGCGATCAGCACGATCGGGTGCATCTCCGGCCCCTGGCGGCGGCGGTCGCGCTGGGCATCGCCCGCTTCGCCGGAAAAGGCGAGATCGATCTGGCAGCCGATGATCGGCTGGATGCCGTCCTTCACCGCCTTCTGCGCGAACTCCAGCGCCCCGAACAGATTGTTGGTGTCGGTGACGGCGATCGCCGGGCACTCGTCCTTGACCGCATGGCCGACGATGGCGCCGAGTTGCAGGGCACCTTCGAGCAGCGAATAGGCCGAGTGCACGCGCAGATGGATGAACGGCCGCGCCGGCGTTTCCGGACGCGCGTCCTTTACCGCTGCTTCGCGCAGCAACGGGTCGCGTGGAAGTCGTTCATCCGCCATGGGGCTCGCGTCGCTCGAAGGGACTCAACAATCGGTGCAGATGTATTGTCCGGGAGCGCGGGATGCGAGTCCAGGGATCTCCTGTGCACAGGTCAGGCGAATTCCATGATCACCGCGTCGACCGCGAGACTGTCGCCGGGCTTGGCGTTGAGCCTGGACACGGTGAGGTCGCGTTCGGCGCGCAGCACGTTCTCCATCTTCATCGCCTCGACCACGGCCAGCGTCTCGCCGGCCTTGACCTCCTGGCCCTCGGCGACTGCGATCGACACGACCAGGCCCGGCATCGGGCAAAGCAGCATCTTCGACGTGTCCGGCGGCAGCTTTTCCGGCATCAGCCTTTCGAGTTCGGCGATACGCGGCAGCATGGCCTGGGCCGTCACCGACATGCCTTTCCAGGCGATGCGCAAGCCGTTCAGCGCCGGCCGGACCTGTGCCGCGACCGCGTTGCCGCCGACCGTGCCGCGCCAGATGAGATCGCCCGGCCGCCAGTCGGACGCTACCGTCAGCGGTTTGCCGCCATCGATCGACAGATCGACTTCCATCGGGATCGAGACCATGCCTTCGAGGATGGCGGCCGAAAGGTAGTCGGCGCCGATCTTGACCACCCAGTCCCGCTTGAGGATGCCCGAATGCGGCGCCAGCCGTCCGCTCAGCCGGTCGAGCCGGTCGCGGCGCAGCAGCTCCATCGCCGTGGCGACCGCCGCCAGCACCGCCTTTTCTTCGTCGTTCGGCGTGATCGGCGCGAATCCGTGCGGATATTCCTCGGCGATGAAGCCGGTCGACAGCCGCCCCTCGCGCCAGCGCGGATGCTGCATCAGCGCCGCCAGGAACGGAATGTTGTGCTCGATGCCGTCGACGACGAAACTGTCGAGCGCCTCCGACATGGCGTCGATCGCCTCGCGCCGCGTCGGCGCCCAGGTGCAAAGCTTGGCCACCATCGGATCGTAGAACATCGAGATCTCGGAGCCCTCGGTGACCCCGGTATCGTTGCGGATGACGATATCGCCGAACGTCCCCTCCTCCGGCGGCCGGTAGCGTGTCAGCCGGCCGATGGAAGGCAGGAAATTGCGGTACGGGTCTTCGGCATAGAGGCGGCTTTCCACCGCCCAGCCGTTGAGCTTCACATCGCCCTGTTTGATCGCGAGCTTCTCGCCGCCGGCGACACGGATCATCTGCTCGACCAGGTCGATGCCGGTGACGAGTTCGGTCACCGGGTGCTCGACCTGCAATCGCGTGTTCATTTCAAGGAAATAGAAGTTTTTCTCGCTGTCGACGATGAATTCCACCGTGCCGGCGCTCTGGTAGTCGACGGCCCTGGCCAGGGCCACTGCCTGCTCGCCCATCGCCTTGCGGGTTTTGGCGTCGAGGAACGGCGACGGCGCCTCCTCGACCACCTTCTGGTTGCGGCGCTGGATCGAGCATTCGCGTTCGCCGAGATAGAGCGCGTTGCCATGCGCGTCGGCCAGCACCTGGATTTCGATATGGCGCGGATCGACGACGAACTTCTCGATGAAGACGCGGTCGTCGCCGAACGAGCTTTTCGCTTCCGAGCGCGCCCTGTCGAAGCCGTCGCGCACCTCGGCCTTGTTCCAGGCGATGCGCATGCCCTTGCCGCCGCCGCCGGCCGAGGCCTTGATCATCACCGGATAGCCGATCTCGCCGGCGATCTTCTCGGCATGGTCGGCATCCTCGATGACACCCAGCCAGCCCGGCACGGTCGAGACCTTGGCCTTGCTGGCGAACTTCTTCGATTCGATCTTGTCGCCCATTGCCCTGATGGCCTTGGGCTTGGGGCCGATGAAGACGATGCCCTCCGTCTCCAGCGCCTCGCAGAAGGAGGCGCGTTCCGACAGGAACCCGTAGCCGGGATGCACGGCTTCGGCGCCGGTCTCCTTGCAGGCAGCGATGATCTTTTCGGCCACCAGATAGCTCTGCGCCGCCGGCGAAGGCCCGATATGCACGGCCTCGTCGGCCATCTCGACATGCACGGCATCGCGATCGGCATCCGAATAGACCGCGACGGTAGCGATGCCCATCTTGCGCGCCGTCTTGATCACACGGCAGGCGATCTCGCCGCGATTGGCGATCAGGATTTTCTTGAACATGCTGGCGTCGTTTCCTCCGGCGAGGAACCAGTTCTATGGACAATCCCCCTACGGCTCAAGTGGCCGGGCGCGGCGCGCATCCGCCCTGCCCAGATTGCGAATACCGCGCCGAAAAACGTCGCAAGGGAAGTTGGCCGCCGCCGCCGAACTCTGTAGAGTGTTGTTTGGGCTCACTGCGGAGGGCTGGCGGGCATTGCGCCTCGCCGGGCAGGCTCAATAAGCCGGCCTCATCAAAAGTTTGTCGATTGCCTTGGGAGGAACTGCCTCATGAAAACGCGCGCCGCTGTCGCTGTCGCCGCCGGAAAGCCGCTGGAGATCATGGAGGTCGACCTCGACGGCCCGCGTGACGGTGAAGTGCTGGTCGAGATCAAGGCGACCGGCATCTGTCACACCGACGAGTTCACGCTGTCGGGTGCCGATCCCGAAGGCCTGTTTCCGGCCATCCTCGGCCATGAGGGCGCCGGCGTCGTCGTTGACGTCGGCAAGGGTGTGACCTCGGTCAAGAAGGGCGACCATGTCATCCCGCTCTATACGCCGGAATGCCGGCAGTGCCCGTCCTGCCTGTCGCGCAAGACCAACCTCTGCACCGCCATCCGCGCCACGCAAGGCCAAGGCTTGATGCCGGACGGCTCGTCGCGCTTCTCGATGGGCAAGGACAAGCTGTTCCACTACATGGGCTGCTCGACCTTCTCCAACTTCACCGTGCTGCCGGAGATCGCGGTCGCCAAGGTCAATCCCGACGCCCCCTTCGACAAGATCTGCTACATCGGCTGCGGCGTCACCACCGGCATCGGCGCCGTCATCAACACGGCCAAGGTCGAGCAGGGTGCTACCGCCGTCGTCTTCGGCCTCGGCGGCATCGGCCTCAACGTCATCCAGGGCCTGAAGCTCGCCGGCGCCGACATGATCATCGGTGTCGACGTCAACAACGACAAGAAGCCTTGGGGCGAGAAGTTCGGCATGACGCATTTCGTCAATCCGAAGGAGATCGACGGCGACATCGTGCCTTACC
>NZ_RZSG01000250.1:0-7667 GCF_003997725.1 Mesorhizobium sp. M4A.F.Ca.ET.050.02.1.1 | reverse complement strand
GGGACGGGCCTTGCTCCGGACTTCGGCGAAAACTGCCGATGGACCTTATTTGGGTCTGTGAACGTGGCGATTCAAGGGCACCAGTATTACACTTTTGTAACATGCCCGTGAGTGGCCGGATCATTCGGCGGCAGCCTCTGTCAGGGTGTTGCCGGAACCGGTAGTTTCAGCCGCCTTTGGCATGGACCGCGCCGTCTGGCCGCGCTATCCCTGCCGGCATGAAAAAAGGCGATCATCTCTTCCTCGTCGACGGCTCCGGCTACATTTTCCGCGCCTATCACGCGCTGCCGCCGCTCAATCGCAAATCCGACGGCTTGCCCACCAATGCGGTGCTCGGCTTCTGCAACATGGTGTGGAAGCTGATGCAGGATGCCCGCAACACCGATGTCGGCGTGGTGCCGACGCATTTCGCCGTCATCTTCGACTATTCCTCGAAGACCTTCCGCAACGAGCTCTACCCCGAATACAAGGCCAACCGCTCGGCACCGCCAGAGGACCTGATCCCGCAGTTCGGCCTGATCCGCCAGGCGACCACGGCTTTCAATCTTCCCTGCATCGAGATGGAGGGCTTCGAGGCCGACGACCTCATCGCCACTTATTGCCGGCTTGCCTGCGAGGCTGGCGGCGACACCACTATCATCTCCTCCGACAAGGATCTGATGCAGCTGGTCGGTCCCACGGTCGGCATGTACGACCCGATGAAGGATCGCCAGATCGGCATCCCCGAAGTGATCGAGAAATGGGGCGTGCCGCCGGAGAAGATGATCGACCTGCAGGCGCTCACCGGCGACTCGGTCGACAATGTGCCGGGCGTGCCCGGCATCGGGCCGAAGACGGCGGCGCAGCTCCTGGAGCAGTTCGGCGACCTCGACGCGCTGCTGGCGCGCGCCGCCGAGATCAAGCAGGAGAAGCGGCGGGAATCGATCATCGCCAATGCCGACAAGGCGCGCATCTCGCGCCAGCTGGGGACGCTGAAGAACGACGTGCCGGTCGCCGAGGGGCTCGGCGACTTCGAGCTGCACGCGCCGGACGGGCCGAAGCTGATCGGCTTCCTCAAAACCATGGAATTCACCACGCTGACCCGCCGCGTCGCCGAAGCGACCGGAACCGAGATCGGCGACGTCCAGGCCGCCGCCGTCACCATCGAGCGCGCCGATACCGCGCACGGACCCGATGTCGGAGCCGGCGCGCCGCCGGCAGCACGGTCCACGCCCGCCGGCAACGACGCCGACAAGCCAGCGCCGGCCATCCGGGCAGAAGACGCGCCGCCGCAGGGCGACACCCCTTCCCTGCTCTCGGCGCTTCGCCTGGAACAGGCGGCGGCGCGCAAGATCGACACGTCGGCCTATGTCGCCATTCGCGATGCGGCGGCGCTGACGGCCTGGATCGCCGAGGCACGGGAAGCCGGTGTCCTCGCCTTCGACACCGAGGCCAGCTCGCCCGACCCGATGCAGGCCGAGTTGATCGGCCTGTCCATGGCGGTCGCGCCCGGCCGCGCCGCCTATCTGCCGCTCGTCCACAAGAGCGGCACCGGCGACTTGCTGGGCGGCGGCATGCTGGAGAACCAGATCCCCGTCCGCGAGGCATTGGCGCTGCTGAAGCCTCTCTTGCAGGACAGGTCCGTTCTCAAGATCGTGCAGGACCTGAAATACGACATCGTCGTGATGAGCCGCCACGGCATCGAGATCGGCCCATTCGACGACACGATGCTGATCTCCTATGTGCTTGATGCCGGCACGTCCGGCGGCCACGACCTGGCCGGCCTCTCGGAAAAATGGCTGGGCCACGCCCCGGCCTCCAAGAAGGAGCTTGCCGGATCGGGGAAAAGCGCCGTCGGCTTCGATCAAGTCGATATCGAGCGCGCGACCGCCTACGCCGCCGGGCAGGCCGATATCACGCTGAGGCTCTGGCAGGTGCTGAAGCCCAGGCTTGCCGCCAAGGGCCTCGTTTCCGTCTATGAGCGGCTGGAACGGCCGCTGGTGCCGGTGCTGGCGCGGATGGAGCAGCGCGGCATCTCCGTCGACCGACAGATCCTCTCCCGGCTGTCGGGCGAGCTGGCGCAGGGTGCCGCCCGCGTTGAGGAGGAGATCTACGGCATCGTCGGCGAGCGCATCAACATCGGCTCGCCGAAACAGCTCGGCGACATTTTGTTCGGCAAGATGGGCCTGCCGGGCGGCTCCAAGACCAAGACCGGCCAATGGTCGACATCGGCGCAGCTCCTGGAGGACCTTGCCGCCGAAGGCCATGAACTGCCGCGCAAGATCGTTGACTGGCGCCAGCTCACCAAACTGAAATCGACCTATACCGACGCGCTGCCTGGCTTCATCCACCCCGACACGAAGCGCGTCCACACCTCCTATGCGCTGGCGGCGACGACAACTGGACGTCTCTCGTCCTCCGACCCCAATCTGCAGAACATCCCGGTGCGTACCGCCGAGGGGCGCAAGATCAGGACCGCCTTCATTGCCGAAAAGGGCCACAAGCTGGTCTCGGCCGACTACAGCCAGATCGAATTGCGGGTGCTCGCCCATGTCGCCGAGATCCCGCAGCTGAAGCAGGCCTTCGCCGACGGCGCCGACATCCACGCCATCACGGCATCCGAGATGTTCAACGTGCCGGTCGAAGGCATGCCTTCGGAGGTGCGCCGCCGCGCCAAGGCGATCAATTTCGGCATCATCTACGGCATTTCGGCCTTCGGTCTTGCCAACCAGCTATCGATCCCGCGCGAGGAGGCCGGCGCCTACATCAAGAAATATTTCGAGCGCTTCCCGGGCATCCGCGACTATATCGAGGCGACCAAGGCCTACGCCCGCGAATATGGCTATGTCGAAACCATCTTCGGCCGCCGCATCCACTACCCGGAGATAAGAGCCTCCAATCCCTCCATCCGCGCCTTCAACGAGCGCGCCTCGATAAACGCCAGGCTGCAGGGCACCGCCGCCGACATCATCCGCCGCGCCATGGTGCATATGGAGGAGGCGCTGGAGAAGGCCGGCCTGTCGGCCCGCATGCTGCTGCAGGTGCATGACGAGCTGATCTTCGAGACGGTGGAAGCCGAGGTCGAGGCGACGCTTCCCGTCGTGCGCCGTGTGATGGAGAACGCGCCGATGCCGGCGGTGTCGATGTCGGTGCCGCTGCATGTCGATGCGCGGGCCGCCGACAATTGGGACGAGGCGCATTGATGTGAACGCGTTGCTGCCGCCCTCGACAGCCACCGTCCTTTCCTTCTCGCTCGCATGCCTGCTGATTGAACTGACGCCGGGTCCGAACATGACCTATCTGGCGCTGATTTCCGCCAGCGAAGGACGCCGCGCCGGCTTTGCCACGGTGGCGGGTATCGCGTTGGGACTGGCGACCGTCGGCGCGGTCGCGGCCTTCGGCGTCGCCGAACTGATCCAGGCATCGCGGCCGTTCTACGAGGGACTTCGCTGGGCCGGGGTGCTATTCCTTCTCTACCTCGCCTGGGAGGGCTGGACCGCGGGAACGGACGTCGTATCGAGCGCCGGCGGCGCGCGCGGCAAGCATTTCATGCGCGGACTCGTCACCAATCTCTTGAACCCCAAGGCGGCGGTCTTCTACGTCGCCGTGCTGCCGACCTTCGTCGATGCCGGACGGCCGGTCCTCTCCCAGACAGTCCTGCTCAGCGCGGTCTATGTGGCGATCGCGACCGCTGTTCACGGCGTCATCGTCGCTCTGGCGGGGACGCTGGAACCGTTCCTCAACGATCCCCGCAGGGAGCGATTTGCCCGACGGCTGCTTTCAGCGCTGCTGGCGCTGGTCGCGTTCTGGTTCGCCTGGTCGACCAAGCACTGAAGCGATACGCTCCCGGGTCTGTTGAGTTTCAGGCCGAGCCGAGAACGGCGGGGTCCGAGAACCGGATCGGAGCGTACTTGAAGTACGTGAGCACCGAAGCGCAGGAGCCCGCCATTTGCAGGCCGGCCTCGCCTGAAGAACAATAGACCCTAGGCGGCCTCGGCCCGGCACTTGGCGCAAACGCCGCGGAACTCGATCACCGCCTTCTTGGCGGCAAAGCCCGTCGAGCGCACCCATTCGTCGAGCCGGTGGTCGACATCATGGTCGGACATCTCGGTCACCTGGCCGCATGTGTCGCAAATGGCGAAGGCGGTCATCGAATGGCTGTGATCATGCGGCTCGGCGCAGGCAACGAAGGAGTTGAGGCTCTCCAGCCGGTGCACGAAACCCGACTTCACCAGCGTGTCAAGCGCGCGATAGACCTGCAGCGGCGCGCGGAAGCCACGTTCGCGCAGCTGGTCGAGCAGCATGTAGGCGCTAAGCGGTCCGCTGGCGGCCTCGAGCTTTTCGAGCACACACAACTGGTTCTTCGTCAGCACATCCCTTGCCGCCATGGTCCTGCTTCCAGTCAGCTTGCGTCGTCCGCACGCCATTTGCGCATGCAAGTGGCCTGAATTCCACTGAGATAGCGACGAACCGTCTTTTTTGCCACTGTTTCCGTCGCCATCGACGGCACCGCCTCAGTGGTTGGTCATCGCCATCGCGCAACCAGCCTTCAAAATACTGACAAAATCATCGATGAGGGTTGCGGCTGCTTGCGAATTCGATCGGGCTTGGGGGCATCCATGATCAGATTGACACGCCGGACGCTGCTTGCCGGCGCCTCCGCGCTGACGGCAGTCGGCACGCTGTCGTTTCGTGCGCTTGCCGCCCAGCGCACCTATTACGCGCTGCTGGTCGCTTGCACCGACTATCCAAACCTGCCGAAGAAGAACTGGCTGATCGGGCCGAAGAACGATGCCGGCCTGGTGCGCGACTACCTGCTGAGAAATACGCCAGCGCCGGTGAAGTTTGCGCCGGAGAACGTCACCCTGCTCGCCAAGGACGTCGAAGGCGCCGCCGGCCTGCCGACGCACGCCGCGATCAAGGCGGCACTGGCCGACCTCGCCGCCAGGGTCGAGCGCGACGACTTCGTCTATCTGCACCTGTCCGGCCATGGCGCGCAGCAGCCCGGGGCGACCAACAGCGACGAGACCGACGGCCTCGACGAGATATTCCTTCCCGTCGACATCGAGAAATGGGTCAACCGCGAGGCCGGCGTGCCCAACGCGCTGGTCGACAATGAGGTCGGCGCCGCACTCGACGCCATCCGCGACAAGGGCGCCTTCGTCTGGGTGGTTTTCGACTGCTGCCATTCCGGCACCGCGACACGCGCCGCCGAGGTCGACGACGAGCTGGAGCGCAAGGTCGAGTTCGCCGATCTGGTCGGCGGCAGCAAGACCGAGCGGGCAGCCGCGGTGAAGCTCTATGACGGCATCACGGCGACCGGCTCGCGCGGCTTCGACGAGAACGGCCAGCGCAAGCCCGCCTTCAACCTGACGCCAACCGGCGCCGAACCGACCACGAAGGGGAAGCTGGTCGCCTTCTATGCCGCGCAGACGATCGAGACGACGCCGGAAATGCCGCTGCCCAAGGGCACCGCCGACGCGCCGCGCTTCGGCCTGTTCACCTTCACCATCCTGTCCAAGCTGGCGGAGAACCCCAACGTCACCTACCGCCAGCTCGGCCAGGCGGTGCTGCAACAATATTCGGCCGACAGCCGCACGCGGCCGACGCCGCTCTTCGAAGGCGAGCTTGACGCCCGCGTCTTCGGCACCGACAGGACCGACGCGGTGATGCAATGGCCGCTGGTCATCAAGGACGATGCGGCGACGATCGGCGCCGGGCTGCTCCAGCGCCTCGCCCCCGGCAGCAAGCTCGCCATCCTGCCATCGGCGCTGTCGCAATTGTCGGATGCGCTCGGCTATGTCGAGGTGCAGTCGGCCAGGAACCTCGAGGCTTGGGTGAAGCCGGTGGAGCTCGACGGCAAGCCGGCCCTGACGCTGGCCGCTATCCCGGCCAATGCCTATGCGCGCATCGCCGAACTCGCCGTCGACTACAAGCTCGTGGTGGCGCGCCCGGCGGCGACCGACGGCCTCGACAAGGAGACCGCGCTGGTCAACTCGGTTCTGGACGAACTGGCGGCCAGGGAGAAATCCGGATTCCACGTCGAGCTGGTCGAGCCCGGCAAGAGAGCCGACCTACGGCTGGCGGTGCTGCGCGAGAATGCGATTGCCGGCGCGGCCACCGATGCGACCGACAAGCCGGCGCTATGGTTCCTGCCGGCTTCCGGCGACGTGACGCTGAAGGACGGCGGCAGGCCGCCGCTGATCATCATCCGCCCGGATAACCGGGCAAAGCTGGCCGAGGCGGCGGCGAGGAACCTGACCACCATCTTCCGCGCCACCGGCCTCTCCAGGCTAGCCGCAGCGTCCGACTACCGGCCGGAAGAGGTCAGTGTCGAGTTCGAGATCAGGCGCCAAGGCGGCGACGCGCTGGAGCCGCTGCAGGCCTCGACCGTGCCGCGCGTCTCGCCGGGTGACGAGATGCACATCAAGGCCAGGAACGATTCCGACAAATATGTCGACATCAACGTGCTCTATGTCGGCAGCGACTATTCCATCACCCATATCGTCGCCGAGCGGCTGGCGCCCGCCAACGGCTCGCCGGATGCCGGCTTGCGGGAAGGACTGCTGGCCTTCACCGACACCAGCTTCGGTATGGAGCGGATGATCGCGGTGCTGACCGAGGCGCCGCCGCAGAGCGAGAAGGAGGACCTGAGCTTCCTGGCGCAGGACGGCGTGCCCTCGGCCACCCGCGCGGCCGGCGGCTCCGGCTTCTCCGACATGCTGACCGATATCGGCATGGCGCCCTCGACGCGCTCGGTGATGAAGCTTACCGACAGGAGCGGCCCAAAGGGCGCGGTGATGATTTTTCCGATGGAGACGGTGCCGCGCGCCTGAATGCAGGCCGCAGCAAAAGCCTGTCGCAATCGCGCAGCGGCTCTTGCGCGACGGGCTTGGTATGTGGACATTCTGGCGCGGCGCGGAAAGGATGAGGACGCTCGTGAAAACCAAGGTTCTTTGCTGGCTCGGAGCGGTCCTTCTTGCCGCGGGCCTGTCGTTCGCCCATGCCTCGGCAGAGGAGACCTGCGGCCTCTGCGCCAAGCAGATCGTGACCAATTCCGAATTGGCGAGTTGCTTTCTCGACCAGTACGACCAGATCGCCAAGACCGGCAATGAGGCCGTCGTGGTCGATCTCAGCGGCTGCGCCTCGCGCGGCGTGGTCGAGGCCCTGCCCTCGCCGAACAAGGCGCCCGCCGAGCCTGACGTGCAGTTCATGATTTCGCGTTTGCAGCTCGACTGCCTGAAGAAAAAGCTCGAGGCGCCGGGCATCGTGCTCGACCCCTCCGCCATTATCGACCTGGACAGCTGCCGATGAAAAAACCGGGGGGTAAGGTTACGCCAGCGACGGCATCTACGGAGCCGCCGGCGATCAGGAAGGCTGAGGCGCTGCCTGAGACCACGGAGGGTTTCCCGTGGCCGAGCAGCCACGAGATCAAGAAGGAATCGAACCCCTTCACCGATCGTGACTGGCGCATGCTGGCCTATGCCTGGTCGGGCCTTCTGGTGCGCCTGGTGATCATCTTCACCCTTCTGTTCTCCGTCTTCCAGTTCCTGGCCAACCAGGAGCAGAAGCGTGTCGAGCAGACCATGTCGCTGGTCGAGCTATGGGAGAGCAAGGACCTGCAGCAGGCGCAACGGGCGCTCAAGGAGCGGCTGACGGGGCTCAACGCCAAATACGACAATCTGCTC
>NZ_RZSG01000024.1:0-23864 GCF_003997725.1 Mesorhizobium sp. M4A.F.Ca.ET.050.02.1.1 | reverse complement strand
ACGCCTGCTACATCGCCCGCCACAACCATTGCGACTGCGACGGCGCCCTTGTCGCCTCGGCGCGAGCGATCCGCGACGACAAGAGCGCGACGAGGGCGATGCGCGACGAGGCCGAACTCCTGATCGCCACGTTCGCCGTCCCCGTCTGCAAGATCTTCCCGCAGGGCTTCATGCCGCCACGCGATCCCGCCCAGCTCAAGGCCATGAACGGGGCCACCGGGTGACGCGGCGCAATTTCGGATGCCTGGCCCTGCTCTGGCTGGCGCTCGCGGCAACGGCCGGCTGCGCCGGCATGCCCGGCCGTTCCGCCTGCGCTTTCTTTCCGGGCGATGATACCTGCGACCGGCCGCCGGTCTCGGCCGACACCACCGGCACCGAGATCGCAACCGCACAATACTTCGGGAATGACGACAACGGCGCCTACGAGAAGCGGTTCCAGGCGCTGCTCGCCCAGAGCCGGCTCGACGCGCTCGATCGCACGAACGGCACCGGCCGTTTCGGCCATGACTGGCGTGATGTCCAGAACAGCCGTTTCCAGGCGACCTACCGGACGCTGCAGCGGCTGGCGAGGCCGCTCGACAAGACCGAGCTGACGCCAACCCGCGATAAGCCCGGCGAGGATCATTTCACCGGGCGCTGGCGCATGTCGCGCCAGACGCTCTATCTCGATGCCGCCGCCCGGCCTTTCGCGCCGAGGATATTCAGTTTTTCCGGACTGGAGGCGCGCTCGGTCGAGATCGTGCTTCGTCAGGCCGGCCGGAAGCCGATCGACATAGGTGGCTCCTGCGACGGGCCGCTGGCAATCCGCGCCTCGGGACGATCAAGCAGCATTGCGGCGGGCTCGGCGTTTCATCTCAGCCTGCCGGCGGCAGAAACATCAGCAAGCCTGTTTCCCGATGAAGCGCTGACCCGCTGCGACCTGCGTGTCCGCTCCGACCTCGCCCCCGCCGGCGCACCGCTGACCATCCTGCGCGAGGAGGTCGCCGACCCATGGGTCGCCGCGCTCGACAGCCGCTACGATCGCTGTCCGGTGCCCGATCCGTCGGGGTTGAAGAAACTGGACCGTGTGTTCTATGCCGGCCGCTGGCTGTCGCAGACCTGCGCGCTGCCGCTCGGCAAACCGCTTTTGCTGCGCAAGTCGCGCGATGGGTTCAACGCCAAGGTCGAGGCCTTGCTGGGCACAAGGCTTTCCGACAGCGCCCTCGACAAGGCCGATCCGGAGCTGCCGCTCGACTTCACCCATGCGCCGAAACTCAGGCTGATCTATCTGTCGTCACTGGAGTTCAAGGCGGACTTTTCCGGCCGCGTCATGGAGCGGCTGGTCCGCCACCATGCCGCCTTGGGCACCAAGGTGCGCATCCTGGTCACCGATGTGCTGGAGCGCGAGAAGGACGACGTCCTGCTGCACCGGCTGGCGGCGGAATTCCCCAATGTCCAGCTTCAGGAATACCGCTGGCGGGCCGACCATGGCGCGCCGATCGACGAGCAGATCTCACAGCTGCACAAGACCCATCACGTCAAGATGCTGGCGGCGCTGGCCGACGATCCCGGCCGTTCGCGCGTCATCATCGGCGGCCGCAACATCCATGACGGCTTCCTGTTCCACAGACCGGTCGACCTGTCGCGCTATCCGGACCTGCAGCAATACGGCAGGACCGACGGCTTCTCGCTGAACTACTATTCGAACTGGAGCGACTTCGACATTGAGTTCGCCGATCCGGCGATGGTCCAGACGCTCGCCGCGCATCTGTCGACCGTATGGCTGCGCGATGCCGACACCAATATCTCGCGGCCGTTTTCGATTCCGGTCCGCGCCAGCGGCCGGCTCCCGCAAGGCGTCGCCCGGCATTTCATCTCCGCGCCCTATGAGGACGGGCACGCGCTGGAGAACTATTTCGTCGAATTGATCGACACCGCCGAGCACCATATCCAGATCGTCAATCCTTACCTGAATTTGACGCCGAAGCTCGCGCTGGCCTTCGACCGGGCGCTGGCGAGAGGCGTCAGGATCGACATTGTCGGCCGCATCGACCTCAAGGGCGATATCGGCGGCAAGTTCCTTACCGCGCTCAACAAGCTGTTCGTCGAGAAGTACGGCGACCGCATCGACATCCGCGAATTCAAGGCGCCCGACGTGGTGCTGCATTCCAAGATCATGATGATCGATGAGCGGCTGGTGGCGATCTCGTCGGTCAACCTCAACAACCGCAGCTTCTTCCATGACTCGGAGAACGGCATGACCGTTCTCGACCCCGCCTTCTATGCCAGGATGAGGCCGGTTTATGACGACTACCTCGCGCACTCGACCCCGGTCGCCACCAATGTGACGATCCCCTGGGCCTACAGGCTGCTGTTCAGCCAGAGCTGGGTGAAGCAGGCATTTTGATGCATGTCGCCCAAAAGCATGCAGCGGTTTTCGGACAACGACATGCACAAAGCTTAAGGCCGCCGCACTATTTCAGGTAGCGTTCCGGCCCGAGGTCGTGCGCGTTGATCTCCGGCACCCGGCTGGAGATGATGTCGGCCAGCACCTTGGCCGAGCCGCAGGCCATGGTCCAGCCGAGCGTGCCGTGGCCGGTGTTGAGATAGAGGTTTGACAGCTCACTGCGGCCGACCAGCGGAGGCCCGTCCGGCGTCATTGGCCGCAAGCCGCACCAGAAGGTCGCGGTCTTGAGATCACCGCCGCCCGGGAAGAGATCGCCGACCGAATGCTCCAGCGTACGCCGGCGCGACTCGTGCAGCCTCATGTCGAAGCCTGAAATCTCAGCCGTGCCGCCGACGCGGATGCGATCGCCGAGCCTGGTGATCGCCACCTTGTAGGTCTCGTCCATCACCGTCGAGACGGGCGCGGCATCGGCATCCTTGATCGGCACGGTGATCGAATAGCCCTTGACCGGGTAGACCGGGATTGGCCGTTTCACCCGGCGCATTGCCTGCGCTGAATAGCTGCCCATCGCCATCACATAGGCATCCGCCGCCTTCCAGCCCTTGCTGGTGTGGATGTTGTGCACACGGTTGCGGCTGCGGATGATTCGCCTGATCACGGTGTCGTATTCGAAGGTGACGCCGCGCGCCACGCAGAGCTCCGCCAGCCGGTCGGTGAACATCTTGCAGTCGCCGGTTTCGTCGCCCGGCAGCCTGAGACCGCCGACAAATTTTCCGCGCACGCCGGCCAGCGCCGGCTCGGCGGCGATGCAGCCCTCGGCGTCGAGGACTTCATAGGGAACGCCGTATTTCTTCAGTACCTCGACGTCGCCGCCGGTGCCGTCGAGCTGCTTTTGCGTACGGAAAAGCTGCAGCGTGCCCTTGGCCCGCTCGTCATAGGCGATGCCGGTCGTCTGGCGCAGCGTCTTCAGCGTATCGCGGCTGTATTCAGCAAGCGGCACCATGCGCGACTTGTTGAGCGCATAGCGCTCGGCGGTGCAGTTGCGCAGCATCTTCAAGAGCCATGTCCACATATGCGGATCGAAGGCCGGCCGCACCACCAGCGGGCCATGCTTCATCAGCAGCCATTTGATCGCCTTCAGCGGGATGCCCGGGCCGGCCCAGGGCGAGGCATAGCCTGGCGAGACCTCGCCGGCATTGGCGAAGCTGGTTTCCAGTGCCGGACCTTTCTGGCGATCGAACACCGTCACCTCGTGGCCGGCCTCGGCGAGGAAGTAAGCGGTGGTGACCCCGATCACACCGCCGCCCAGCACGAAGATCTTCATCGCATCGCTCTCCACGACGACGTCTGGTCAGGGCTCTCACTGTTATGTGGCGCATGATCCTTGCGCGAAGATCGTTGCCGATTTTCGGAGCCATGCGCAGGCCGGGGTCGTCGCCCACTGTCTGCCGGATTTTGCGGCGTCCGCCAAGTGGCCGCGCCAGGCCGCGATATTGAAAAACCTCAGCCGCCCACATAGCGCCGGTGAAAACGCGGTCCGAGGCTGGTCAGGATCTCGTAGCCGATCGTGCCGGCATGGCCGGCCGCGTCGTCGACGCTCTGTGACGTACCAAGCAGTTCGACCAGATCGCCTTCGCCGAGCCTGCCGGGCGGCAAGGCGGAAATGTCGAGTATGATCGAATCCATCGACACCCTTCCGACAAAGGGCAACCGCACGTTCTCGAACCAGGCGGCCGAGGCGGCGCGCCGGTGCCAGCCATCGGCATAGCCGAGCGAAATCGTCGCCAGCCTGAGCGCATCCTGCGCGCGATAGGTGTGGCCGTAGCCGACGCCTGCCCCCTTCTCGACGCTTCGCGTCTGCACGACCTTGGCCTGCAGCCGCACCACTGGCAGCATCGGGTTCGGATCCGTCGGCGTCGGATTGATGCCGTAGAGCGCCGCCCCGGGGCGGACGAGATCGAACTGGAAGGCCGGCCCGAGAAAGATGCCGGAGGAATTGGCCAGCGAAGCCGGCGCCTCGGGCAGCATCTTGCGCAAGCGCTCGAACGTCAGCCACTGCCGCTCGTTGGCCGGATGTGCCGGCTCGTCCGCGCAGGCGAGATGGCTCATGACCAGGGTGACCGCAATACCTTCGAAGGAATCGGGCTTGTGGCTCAGCTCTTCGACCTCCGCCGGCGGCATGCCGAGCCTGGACATGCCGCTGTCGACCTGGATCGCGGCCGGCAGCTTGCGGCCGGCCTGTTGACCAGCCTCGCTCCAGGCCGTGAGTTGCGTTGAGCTGTTGATGACGACGCAAAGGCCGGCTTCGACGGCCTCGTTTTCCGAGCCCGGCGGCAGCCCGTTCAGCACATGGATCACCGGGCCGGGCCCGAGCGCCTTGCGCAGCGCAATGCCTTCGGAGAGCAGCGCGACGAAGAAGCTGGTGCAGCCTTCCGCCGCCAGCGTCGCCGCCACCGCCGCGGCGCCCAGCCCATAGCCGTCGGCCTTGACCACGCCGGCGCAATGGGCGCTGCCCGCCCGCGCTTTCAGCCGCCGGTAGTTCTCCCTGATGGCGCCGAGATCGATGCTCAGGATCGCCCCGGCCACGGCCTCGCTGACCGGTCCGGCAGCTTCTGTGTTCGGGATAGGCCTTTCGGCGGCGTCGTCCATGCCGGCCCCCATTGCATCGGCCATCAATAGAGCATGATCGCTAAAAGTTGGAACCCGGTTTTTGGAAAGACGTGTTTGCGCCTTATGAGACCAGGTGCTGAAACGCCGCAACCACCTCCTCATAGACCTGGCGCTTGAACGGCACGATCAGGCCGGGCAGGTCCTGCATCGGCCGCCACGCCCATTTGTCGAACTCGGCGGTGTGGCCGCCCGGCGGCGGATTGATCTGGATTTCACCGACATCGCCATGGAAGCGGTAGGCGAACCATTTCTGCGTCTGGCCGCGATAGCGCCCTTTGAGGGCGACGCCGACCAGATGCGCCGGCAGATCGTAGTTGATCCAGTCCGGCGCCTCGGCGAGCAGCGAGACCGAGCGCATGCCGGTTTCCTCGTAGAGCTCCCGCTCCGCCGCCTCGAGCGGCTCCTCGCCCTTGTCGATGCCGCCCTGCGGCATCTGCCAGAGCTGCGTCGTGCCGGAGAACTCGCTGTCCGATTCGGCGATGCGATGGCCGACCCAGACCAGCCCGTCGCCATTGAGGATCATCAGGCCGACGCATGGACGGTAAGGCAGGGTTTCGGGATCGACGTTTTTGGCCATAAATGAAAGTTCCAGCCGTTTTGAGAATTCGCTCCGGCGAGGCAGGTGGCGAGCGATTTCGAGAACCGGAACGGAGCGTACTTAAAGGACGTGAACAGCGCGTATGACCCCGAAAATCGAAACCGATGTTTCGGAAAGGATCATACGCAAATCAAAAAAGCTATAGCGTCCTTTGCCCATCCAAAGGACGCGCGGCGCTGTAGACGCGCAGAAAACGTCGCCAGATGCCCGCCGGAGTAAAATTATCGGGACGGCTGTTAGCCTTTTTGCGGATCGATCGCTACCGCCGAGATCGGCACGATCTCGATGCCGCGTTTTTTCGCCTCGGCCACCCAGGCCGAAACCGTGTCGACCGTGAGATCGAAGGCCGAGCCGATGCCGACGGCGGTGCCCTTGGCCCGCGCGGTGGCTTCCAGCTCGTCCAGCTTCTTCAGGATCGCGCCGCGATCCTGCACCGCGTCGATCGATGTGTCGCCGGCGACGAACGGCACGCCGTCCTTCAGCGCCAGGTCCGGCGCCAGGCTGCGCGCCGACGAGCCGTCGTCGACATAGGCGAGACCCCTCTTGCCGAGCTCGGCGATGAACGGCGCCATCGCGGCCGCGTCGGCCGAGAACCGCGCCCCCATATAGTTCATGACGCCGGTATAGTTGGTCGTCCGCGACAGCGCCCAGTGCAGGCTTTTCAGGTTCTCGTCCGGGCTCGCCGCCACAGTCAGCGTGTTACGGCCGGGATTGATGTTGGGATAGTCGAATGGTTCGAGCGGGATCTGCAAGACGATCTCGTGCCCGCTCTGCCGCGCCGCCTGCATCCAGCGGCCGATGCTGTTGCCTTGCGGCGCGAACGCCAGCGTCACCTCGGCCGGCAATTTGGCGATGGCCGCCTGCGTGCCGGTCTGGGAGACGGCGAGCCCGCCGATAACGATCGCCACGCGTGCGCCGCGCGACCCCGACCACGGCCGCGCATAGACGTCGAACGGTCGCCTGCCGTCGGCGGCGCGGGCCGGCAGCGGGCCGGTGTCGCTGGCTTCGATCAACGCCTTGTCGGGGATATGCGCGATCTTCAGGTTCTGGCCGATCGCGGAAGGATCGCGGATGACGATGGCCGCCTTGGGCGGGCCGTCGCCTTCCTCGGTCTGGACATGGATGATCTGCGGTCCGCCGGCCTTGGGCGTTTCGACCTTGGGTGCCGCCGTCGCCGCCTCCGCGGTGGGTGCCGGGGCAGGCGTTGCGGCCGGGGCCGGCGCCACCTTCGGCGTCGACACCGCGACCTCTTGCGGCTTGCGGAACGGTTTTTCGCGCAACGCGATCGCGCCGGAGACGCCGATCACCGCAAGCACGGCGAGCGTCGCCGCGACCGCGCCGGTGCTGATGCCGCGCGACGCAACACGCTGCGGCCTGAGAGCCTGCCCGAGTGGTCGCTCTATGTCCTTGCCGATGTCCACCAAGCCGCAACCCCGATGCATTGGGACCGGCAGGTGGGTCACCTCCCGGAACGCCAACGCCAATCCAAGCCTTCTCGGCGCCTGCCACGCCTCGGGCGCGGCGCGCCAGCCGCGTCCCCGAATCAAACTGCCGGAACCTCGCGGTCCCGGCAGCATCGCATTGCTTCGATCAGGCGGCCAGACCTCTTGGTCTGGTCCGCCGAATCCTTACTGGTTGAGCACGGCCTTCTGCGGATTCGGCGGGAACGCCGGATCGGTCTTCTGGCCGCGCAAAAGCTGCTCGGCATAGATCAGCTGCAAGTCGTCCTTCGGATCCGGCGGCACATAGGCAGCCGAGCCGGAGCCGGTCGAGCTCTCGTCGGCGCCCTTGATATGGCCCTTGAGGTCCGATTCGCCGCGCGTCAGGTCCCGGCCCTGCAGGTCCGCCGGCAGCGGCTGCTCGACCTTTATGTCAGGCGTGATGCCCTTGCCCTGGATCGACTTGCCGGACGGGGTGTAATAGAGCGCCGTCGTCAGCCTGAGCGCGCCGTTCTCGCCGAGCGGGATGATGGTCTGCACCGAGCCCTTGCCGAAGGACTGCGTGCCGACCACGGTGGCGCGGCGCAGGTCCTGTAGCGCGCCGGCGACGATTTCCGACGCGCTCGCCGAACCGCCATTGACCAGCACGATCAGCGGTTTGCCGCCGATGTCGTCGCCCGCCCTCGCGTCGAAGCGGGTGACGTCCTTCGGATCGCGGCCGCGCGTCGAGACGATCTCGCCGCGGTCGAGGAAGGCATCCGACACGCTCACCGCCTGGTCGAGCAGGCCGCCCGGATTGAGGCGCAGATCGAGCACATAGCCCTTGAGCTTGTCGGCCGGCACCTGCTTCTTGATGGTGTCGATGGCGTTCTCGAGATCGTCATAGGTCTTCTCGGTGAACGAGGTGATCTTCATGTAGCCGACGTCGTTCTCGACCCGGAACTTGACCGCCTTGACCTTGATGATGTCGCGCACCACCGTCAGCTCGATCGGCTTGTCGGCGCCCTGGCGCAGGATGGTCAGCTTGATCGGCGTGTTGACCGGTCCGCGCATCTTCTCGACGGCGTCGTTGAGGGTCAGGCCGCGCACCTCCTCGCCGTCGATCTTGGCGATGTAGTCGCCTGCCAGCACGCCGGCCTTGGCGGCCGGCGTGTCGTCGATCGGCGTGATCACCTTGACCAAGTCGTTCTCCATGGTGACCTCGATGCCGAGGCCGCCGAACTCGCCCTTGGTCTGCACGCGCATGTCCTGCGCCTGCTCGGCGTTCATGTAGGACGAGTGCGGATCAAGCGAGGCCAGCATGCCGTTGATGGCGTTCTCGACCAGCGACTTGTCGTCCGGCGGCGTCACATATTGCGCCCGCACACGCTCGAAAATATCGCCGAAGATCGCCAGCTGCTTGTAAGTCTCGGAGCCCGCAGCGTTCGCCGTCGAGCCTGGCGCGCCGTAGACCAGACTCATCGCTGACGCGCCCATCAGCGCGCCGGCGAACAGAAGCGAAAGTTTCCGCATCATTTCACGTCCTTCCAGAAAAACGGTCCGCCCACCATGGGGTCGGATCGACGGGTTTCCCATCCTTGCGGAACTCGACATAGAGCTCCGGCGTGGCATTTCCATTCTGCGAAGCCGAGGTGCTCGCCACCCGGGCCTCTCCCATCGCGCCGACCGGTTCTCCTGCGAGCACCGACTGGCCAGTCGCGACACTGATTCTGCTCATCCCAGCCAGGACGACATGATACCCGTCGCCGGCATTGAGGATCAAGAGTTGACCATAAGAGCGAAACGGCCCCGCATAAAGCACATTTCCATCCGCCGGCGCGGTGACGATGGCTCCCGATTGTGTCGCAACCATGTCGCCCTGCATCACCGCGCCGTTACCGTCATCGGCCCCGAAGCGCCGCTTGATCTTGCCGGTGACCGGCAGCGCGATCTGTCCCTGCAGCGCCGAGAACGGCGCCGCGGCCGTGAGTCGGTTGCCTTCCGGCACCGGCAGCGAAGCGAGTTCCGTCGAGGCCGGCGCCCCGTTCGGTGCCGCCTGGTCGACATCACCCGATTTCCGCTCGGCCGCCTTGGCCTGGTCCGCCGCCTTGCGTGTTTTGTCTGCTTCAAGCGAGGCGATGAGCTCCTTCAGGCTGCCCGCCCTGGCGGCCAGCGCCTGCGAGCGCTGCTTCTCGGCGGCGATCTCCGTCTCGGTGTCGGCCTGAAGCCTCTGCTTGGCCTCGAGCAGCATGCTCAGCCGCTTCTTTTCGGCCGTCTGTTCGCCGACCGCCGTGGTCAGCCGTGCCCGCTCGGCCTCGATCGAGGCCGTCACCCGCGTCTGCTCCTTGAGGTCGGCAAGCAGCATTTCGGTCTGCTCGCGCAATTCCGGGACCACCGCGCCGAGCAGGATGGCGCTGCGCACCGACGACAGCGCATCCTCCGGTTTGACCAGGATCGCCGGAGGCGGATTGAGTCCCATGCGCTGCAGCGCGCCCAGCACTTCGGCCAGCACGTCGCGTCGCGCCGCCAGCGAGGCACGGATCTTCTGCTCTTCCCCTTTCAGCCCTTCCAGCTTGGCGCCGATATCCTCGATGTCCTGACCGAGCTTCTGCTCGGTCATCGCCGACTGGATCAGCGCCGCTGTGATCGAGGCATGATCCTTCTTGACCGCCGCTATGTCGGCAGCGAGCTTGGCCAGCCGCTCGGAAGAAAGCGTGATTTCCTTCGAGACCTGCTCATATTCGGCCCGGCTCTGGTCGGGATCGGGCGCCGGGTCGAGCGTGTTCTCGGCCATCACGGGGCCCAGCGACAGCACGATCGCGGCCGCGGTCAAACCACAGCGCGCGCGCCAGGAGCTCGTTTTCGATTTCCAGCCTTCAGACATCAGGCGTCGACTCTAACTGCGGCTTCGTTAACGAACCATCAACCATGTTCGGCGACCGCGGGCAGCCTTGTCCCGCAATGGGGCGAAAATCCGGGCGGGCCCGCGCCGATCCACAGCCTTCGCTCTACGAACGATGGTAGGGGTGCCCGGAAAGGATAGTGGCCGCCCGATAGAGCTGTTCGCCCAGCATCACCCGCACCAGCTGGTGCGGCCAAGTCAGCGCCCCGAAGGACAGAACCAGATCGGCCTGGTCGCGCAGCGACTGGTCGTGGCCGTCGGCGCCGCCGATGGCGATCACCAACGCCTTCCGGCCGCCGTCGCGCAGCAAGCCGAGGCGGCCGGCGAAATCCTCGGAGGAGAAATTCTTGCCGCGCTCGTCGAGCAGGACCAGCGCCGTGCCTTGCTGCAGCATCGTCTGCAGCTTCTGGCCTTCCTCGCGCCGGCGCTCATTGGCGGTCTGGGCGCGGCCTTCTCCAATCTCGACAAGGCCGGCATATTCCAGCCCCACCACCGGGCCGCTCTTGGCGAAGCGCTCGAAATAGCGGTCGGCGAGTTCTCTCTCGGGGCCGGCTTTCATCCGGCCCACGGCATGAACAGTGATCTTCATCCCTGCCTCGAAGAGCCGCAAATGCATGTCACCCAGGGATGGGGGACACGCACCAAATACGGCTCAGTGAAGGGTCTCTTCCTCGAGGTCCGGCGCCTGCCACATCTTTTCGAGATTGTAGAATTCGCGGACTTCGGGACGGAAGACATGGACGATGATATCGCCCGAATCGATCAGGACCCAGTCGGCGCCGGCCAGCCCCTCGACGCGCGCCATGCCGAGTCCGGCATCTTTCAGCGCCTTGAGGAGGTGATCGGCGACAGCCGAGACATGACGGTGCGATCGGCCCGAGGCGACGACCATGTAGTCGCCGAGGCTCGATTTCCCCTGGATGTCGATTGAGACGATGTTTTCGGCCTTGGAGTCTTCCAGACTGGCAAGGACTGTCTTGATGGCGCGGGACACGGCGTCGTTTCCGCTGATCCCGGCCGGCGAAGGCACGATGTCGGCCTTCTTCCGCAGTGCTGTTCTCAGTGTCTTTCCTTTCGCAGCAAGAACAACCAAATCACCCGCCAAATCAGGGCGACACCACTTAGATAGGCAGAGTTCCGTTGCAGTTTCAAGACGGCGACCCGTGCCGCCGCAAACGCGACCTCTTCCGATTGGTTCCGCTGGCCGGGAAAAATCGGGAACCCATCGCGTCCGCATGGGTTATCGGCTCGCCCACCAACCGGATTTCCCATGATGCCGATCGATCCCCAGGATACCCTCCTCGCCGTGCAGGCAAGCCTTGCGCAGCTCAGCAGTCTGATCGTTTCCTACTCCTTCTCGGCCATAGGCGCCGTCATATTGCTGGTCGTCGGCTATCTCGTCGCCGGCCTTGCCGAACGCTCGATCTTTGCCGGGCTCGGCCATGTCCATGGTTTCGACGCGACGCTGCGCCACTTCTTCTCGAAGATTGTGCGCTACGCCATCCTGATCCTCGTCGTCATCATGGTGCTCGGCCAGTTCGGCGTGCAGACGGCCTCGATCATTGCCGCTATCGGCGCCATCGGCCTCGCCATCGGGCTGGCGCTGCAGGGCACGCTGCAGAACATCGCCGCCGGCATCATGCTGCTTGCGCTGAGACCCTTCCGCATCGGCGAATATGTCGAGGTCGGCCCCATCTCCGGCACCGTGGAGGAGATCGGCCTGTTCGCCACCAGGCTGAGGACGGTCGACGGCGTCTATGTGCTGGCGCCCAATTCGACGCTTTGGAACCAGCCGGTGCGCAATTATACGCGCAACGGTGTGCGGCGCGGCGATGTCACGCTGACCATCGGTTCCTGGAATGACATCGACCTGGCGCAAAAGGTGATGCTCGGCGTCGCCGCCACAGAGCGGCGCGTCAGGCGCGAGCCGGTCCCGATTGCCTTCGTCTCCACCGTCGGAGACAGCGGCGTCGCCATCAGCCTGCGCTACTGGACCTCGGCCGCCGATTTCTTCGCCACTCAGATCGATCTTACCAAACGCGCCAAGCAGGCCTTCGACGCCGAAGGCATTTCGGTCCCGGCGCCGCCACCGGAAGCGCCGAGCCAGGAACCGTCCGTGACCAGGCAATAGGACGCAGGCTCAACGCTAATTGCCGGAGCGACGCTGCTCGTCCGGCGCGAAGGCGAGCTCCACCGGCAGCGGCGCCTGCGCGCACATCGGCGCGAAGCTGCCGGTCGCGGTGGCCGGAACCGGCCGTGCCGCCAGCATCCGCCACAAGACGAACAGGCAGAACGCCGAGGCAATGAAGATCCCGACATAGATGAAGGTTCCGGTGCCGTAGACCGCGGAAAGCGCCGTCACGATGCCCGGCACCACGAACCCGGCCAGCGACCAGGCAAAAAGCATCGAGCTCGACAGGGCCAGCAGGTCATCCTTGCCCGCGCGGTCGGCGGCGTGCGCGCTGGATAGCGAATAGATCGATTCCGACGCCCCATCCCAGATCAGATAGACCGCAAGCAGAACGCCCAGCGCCCCGCCGTCGAAGGTGATGGCGAACAGGCTGGCAACGAGGGCAAGCAGTGCCGCGCCGATCAGCACATAGCGCCGGTCGGTCCGGTCCGAGATCCAGCCGAGCGGTATCTGCAGGATCAGCGTGCCGACCGGCATGGCCGACAACAGCAGCGCCACATCCGCCTGGCTGTAGCCCTTGGCGGTGGCATGGATCGGCGCGAAACCGGAGATGATCATCGACAGGCCGCCGACGGCGAGCATGCCGGCGACGCCGACCGGCGAGATCCGCCAAGCGCGACCAAGCGCGACGGATGCCGCCTGCGGCGGTGGCGGCTGCGCCAGCCGCGTCATGCCGACCGGCAGGATCGACAGCGCCGTGAAGGCGATGCCGATCAGCGGCGCTGCCGACGTCCGGATGTCGATGGCGGCGAGCGTCGCATAGCCGACACCGAGGCCCGCGACATAGGCAACATAGAACACCGCCATGACGCGGCCGCGTATGGCATTGGCCACGGCATCGTTCAGCCAGCTCTGGGCGACGATGAACAGGCCGCATATGGCGAACCCGTAGAGCGCGCGCGCCGCGATCCAGATGAGCGGGATCGGCCCTGCGCCGATCGCGGCGTTGGAGAGCGCGATCAGCGCCGAAAGCACCATGAAGGCGCGCGCATGCCCGACCCGGCGCACCAGCGGGCCAGTCAGGATGCAGCCGGCGAGCCCGCCGGCCGACAGCCCGGTGACGATCAGCCCGGCCCAGGTCGGATCGAAGCCGTCGGCGCCGAGTCGCACCGGGATGAAGGCGAACATCAGCCCGTTGCCGATCGCGATCAGCGCCATCGACACGACAACGCTGGCAATGGCGATCAGCGGCGCCGGCTGCTTGCTATCCTCTCGCTCGATGGTGGTGCGGTTCTTCTCAAGCATTCGTGCAGCATCGCCCACCGCACGGCGAAAGGCCGCCGCAAAAGCGACATCGCCGGACGGGCAGCGGCGCCGACCTCACATGGCCAGAATTTCGCCCAACGGCGAGCTCGGCGGCACATCGGCCAGCCGCAGCTTCCAAAGCGAGCCGTGCCAAAGATGGATCGCCAGCGTTTCCGGCTTCACCACATCGGCGATGGATTTCCGGGGATCGAGCAGCGTGCCAGCGCCCTCGACATTGGGATAGAACACATCCACCGGCGAAGCCTCGCCCAGCAGCCCGTGCTTGCGCGCCAGATAGGTCAGCAGGGGTGGGCCGATCGAGGCATGCGGCAGGTCCTCGAATCCCCTCACCCTACCGAGCGCCCGCAAAGCGCCGAAGCGCAGCCGCTTGGTCCACGAATACCATTCGGGAAACCGCTTAGGGTGGTCGACCGTCTCGACCAGATCGGCGAGGATCGGCGAGCCAACGGGAAGGCTCAGCACCGCATTGTTGATGCGTGTCTCGCTTTCCCAGCCGAACAGATAGGGTCGCCGGCACAGCGGCCGCACGCAATACATGTCGCAGTCGATGTAGATCTCGGCGCCGGTGGCCAGGAGCTTGTAGCGGAAGATGTCGGCGAACAGCGCCAGGCCGCCATTGCGATGCCTGATGATGCGCTCACGTGGCAGGATTCTTGTCGCATCGACGAGTTCGACGCCAGCCGGCGCGTCGCCGGGGTCGTCATAGACATGCAGCAGCGTGCGGTGGCCTGCCCTGACGAAGGACTTCAGGCAGGCGGTGTGCATTGCCCCGAGCGGCCCGCCGATCCAGAAAGCATGAACCGCGGGCAGTCCGGGATCGGTCATGGCTTCGCCAGCTTGCGGATGGCGCTCGACGACAGCGACGAGCGCGGGCCGTGGATGAAGGTCCAGGCCGGCGCCTTCATGCGGGCTAGGCGCGGCGCGTCGCCCTCGTCGACGCGGGCATAGTCGAAGGTCTTGGCGACCACCGAGGACAGGAAGGAGAGCGTGGCGCCCGGGCGGTCGATGACGGCGATCGGGAAGGTCATGACGATCTGGCGCCAGCGCTGCCAGCGGTGGAAGGCGCGCAGCGAATCGGCGCCCATGATCCAGACGAAGTCGACGCCGGGATTGCGCGCCTTGACCAGCGCCAGCGTGTCGGCGGTGAAGCGGAAATGATGCGCGGCCTCGAAGGCGGTGACCTTCATCTTCGGGTTGCGGGCTGTCTTTTCGGAGAGTTCGATGCGCTCGGCGAGCGGCGCCAGCTCGCGCGTGCTCTTCAGCGGATTGCCCGGCGTCACCATCCACCACAGCTGGTCGAGCGCCAGGCGTCTGAGCGCGATCTCGGCGACCAGCGCATGTCCGGCATGCGGCGGGTTGAACGAGCCGCCGAACAGGCCAACCGCAACCCCTTTGCCGGCATGCGGCATGCGTAGATAGTGCGATGGGACGGCGGGCTCGGAAGAGGACAGCATCAGGCTCTTCCGGCGAAAAACGTCACGGCCTCACCTGTCCCGACCCGCGCACGCGGTATTTGAACGAGGTCAGTTGCTCGACGCCGACCGGCCCGCGCGCGTGCATTTTGCCGGTGGCGATGCCGATCTCGGCGCCCATGCCGAACTCGCCGCCATCGGCGAACTGCGTCGACGCATTGTGTAGCAGGATCGCCGAATCGATCTCGTTGAAGAAGCGCTCCACCGCCTGCGTGTCCTCGGCGAGAATCGCTTCGGTGTGGTGCGAGGAGAAGGTCTCGATATGCTCGATCGCGCCCGCGACGCCATCGACCAGCTTCACCGCGATGATGGCGTCGAGATACTCGGTCACCCAGTCGGCATCGGTCGCGGGACTAGCGTCGGAGAACGCCTTCAGCACCTCTCCGTCGGCATGGATCTCACAGCCCGCCGCCCGCAAGGCTACGAGGATGGGCACGAGATGGGTCGCCGCCGCCGCGCGGTCGACAAGCAGCGTCTCGGCCGCGCCGCAGACGCCGGTGCGCCGCATCTTGGCATTGACGGCGATCGTCACCGCCATGTCGAGATCGGCCGATCGGTCGACATAGACATGGCAGATGCCTTCGAGATGGGCAAAGACCGGCACCCGCGCCTCGCTCTGAACACGCTCGACCAGGCTGCGGCCGCCGCGCGGAATGATCACGTCGAGATTGCCGCCGAGGCCCTTCAGCATCTCGCCGACGGCGGCGCGGTCGGTGGTCGGCACCAGCTGGATGGCATCCTGCGGCAGGCCAGCCGCTTTCAGCCCCGCTACCATACAGGCATGGATCGCCGCCGACGAATTGAGCGAATCCGAGCCGCCGCGCAGGATCACCGGATTGCCGGCCTTGAGGCAGAGCGCGCCGGCATCGGCCGTCACATTCGGCCGGCTTTCATAGATGACGCCGACGACGCCGAGCGGCGTGCGCACTCGCTCGATGTGGAGTCCGTTCGGCCGGTCCCATTCTGCGATCACGTCGCCGACCGGATCCTTTAGCGCGGCGATCTCGCGAATGCCGTCGGCCATCGCCTCGATGCGCGACGGTGTCAGTTTCAACCGGTCCATGAAGGAACCGGAAAGGCCGGATTCCTCGCCATTCGAGACGTCGATTGCGTTGGCGTCGAGAATCGCCTGCTCGTTGCGAAGAATGGCTTCGGCCATGGCGACAAGCGCGGCGTTCTTGGCGGCGGTGGTGGCAATGGCCAGCGGTCGGGCCGCGGCGCGCGCCTGGCGGCCTGTCCGTGCCATCAAACTGGCTACATCTTCGCCTTGGTGTTTGTTCAGCATTTGACCGCTCCGGTGAAGCTTGGTGGATTTACACGCGGCCGGCCCTCGCGGCAATGGCTGCAAATTTGGGGGAGCAGCATGAAGAGCGCCATAATCCTGTTTGCTCTCGGCGCGATGCTGGCGCCGACAGCCCTACGCGCCGCCGATTACTGCGACGACAAGCTCGAACCCGGGGAGAGCATCGACGGCAAGGCTATGGCCATGGTGAGTTCCATGTTTTCCATCGGGCTTGCGGAGCGCTATTGCGGCGCACCACCGATGCCACTTTCCCAGATCTTCGTCATTGTCGAGGAGGCCCATGGGTGCGGGCCGCGAGCACGACTCGAGGACAAGTTCAAGAAAACGATGGAGGAAGAAGGTGGGCCAAAGGTAACGACGACCGCCGAATTCATCCGCGAGATGCTATCTGAAGGTGGAAACGATCTTCCCCAGGCCGAACTGGATCGACAAGCCAGGGCTGCCATCGAAACCGAGTTGGGAGGTTGCGGCGAACTTCTGAAAATGCAGCGAGACTTTCAGGAGAGGTACCGCAATCCACCCCAATGGCCGCCGGAGCCCGAGCGCCCATAATCGCGGGCCACGTCTCAGTTGGCGGCGCCGCTCACCACCAGATCGTCGCGGTGGATCATCGCCGAGCGTGCCTCATAGCCGAGCACGGTTTCGATCTCGGCCGTCTTCAGGCCAGCGATCCTTACGGCATCGGCGGCGTCGTAGGCAACCAGCCCGCGCGCGATCTCGCGGCCCTCGGGCGACAGGATCGCCACCGTATCGCCGCGCGAAAAATTGCCGCTGACCAGCTTGACGCCCGCCGGCAGCAGCGACTTGCCCGATAGCAGCGCGCCGATGGCGCCGGCATCGACGGTGAGCCGTCCCGCCGGTTCGAGCTGCCCGGCGATCCAGGTCTTGTAGCCCTTCACCGGATTGGTGCTCGGCTTGAAGAAAGTGGCGCGTTCGCCGCGTTCGATCGCCATCAGCGGCGACAGCCTGGTGCCCGACGTGATGACCATGGCGGTGCCGGCCGCATTGGCGATCTTGCCGGCGTCGAGCTTTGTGCGCATGCCGCCGCGCGACAGCTCGGACGCGGCGGCACCCGCCATCGCCTCGATGTCGGGGGTGATGCGATCGACCACCGGGATGAATTTGGCTTGCGGATCCCTGGCCGGCGGCGCCGTGTAGAGCCCGTCGATGTCGGAGAGCAGCACCAAAAGGTCGGCCCCCATCATCGTCGCCACCCGCGCCGCCAGCCGGTCGTTGTCGCCATAGCGGATTTCGGAGGTCGCGACCGTATCGTTCTCGTTGATGACCGGCACCGCCTTCATCTTGAGCAGCGTCGAGATCGTGGCGCGGGCGTTGAGGTAGCGGCGGCGCTCCTCGGTGTCGCCGAGCGTGAGCAGGATCTGGCCGGATTTCAGCCCGCCCTTGCCGAGCGCGTCCGACCAGGCGCCGGCGAGCGCGATCTGGCCGACGGCGGCGGCGGCCTGGCTCTCCTCCAGCTTTAGCGCCCTCTTTCCAAGACCGAGGATGGTGCGGCCGAGCGCGATCGCGCCCGAGGAGACGACGAGCACTTCGGCGCCGCCATGGGCAAGCACCGCAATGTCGTCGGCCAGCGAATCCAGCCAGTCGCGCTTCAGCCCCGTGCCGCGGTCGACAAGCAGCGCCGAGCCGATCTTGACGGTGATGCGCCGGTATTTCTTCAGCGACTGCATGGTCACTGCCAGCGCGTGTCGGCGGGAGCGGGAACCGCGTCGCGCGCCTCGGCCACGACAGCCATCAGCGCGCGCTGCACCGCTTCCACGCCTTCGCCGGTGACGGCCGACAACAGCATCGGCGCGCGGCCGGCGGCGCGCTTAAGCGAGGCCGTCTTCTTCTTGCGCCCCTCGGCGTCGAGGATGTCGATCTGGCAGAGCGCCACGATCTCGACCTTCTCAGCCAGCCCATGGCCATAGGCCTCGAGCTCGGCACGCACGGTCTTGTATGCCTTGCCAGGATTCTCCTCCTGGGCGGAGACGAGATGCAGCAAGACGCGCGTGCGCTCGACATGGCCGAGGAACCGGTCGCCAATACCGACGCCCTCATGCGCGCCCTCGATCAGCCCGGGGATGTCGGCGATGACGAATTCGCGGCCGTCGATGCGGGCGACGCCGAGGCCGGGATAGAGCGTGGTGAAGGGATAGTCGGCGATCTTCGGCTTGGCAGCGGTGACGGCGGCGAGGAAGGTCGACTTGCCGGCATTGGGCAGGCCGACCAGGCCGGCATCCGCGATCAGCTTCAGCCGCAGCCAGATGCTGAGCTCCTCGCCCGGCAGGCCGGGATTGGCGCGGCGCGGCGCCTGGTTGGTCGAGGTCTTGAAATGCTGGTTGCCGAAGCCGCCATTGCCGCCCTTGGCAAGCAGGAAGCGCTGGCCGACCACTGTGATGTCGCAGATCAGCGTCTCATTGTCCTCGGCAAAGATCTGGGTTCCGACCGGCACTTTCAGCGTGACGTCGGCGCCCTTGGCGCCGGTCATGTTGCGGCCCATGCCGTGCGTGCCGGTCTTGGCCTTGAAGTGCTGCTGATAGCGATAGTCGATCAGCGTGTTCAGTCCGTCGACCGCCTCCGCCCAGACATCGCCGCCGCGGCCGCCATCGCCGCCATCCGGCCCGCCGAACTCGATGAACTTCTCGCGCCGGAACGACACCGAGCCGGCGCCACCGTCGCCGGAGCGGATATAAACCTTTGCCTGGTCGAGAAATTTCATCGTCGTTTCGAGTTTCTGCTGATGGCCTTGAGCGATTGCTCTAAGGCATGTTGAGATTCAGGTCAGGCCGAGCCGAAAATGGCGAGTTCCGAGAACCGGAGCGAAGCGTGCTTAAGTACGCGAGCACCGGAAGCGCAGGAAACCGGCATTTGCAGGCCGGCATCACCTGAATCTCGACATGCCTTAAACCAAGGCGGGGCACAGCGCGAGGCCGATTTGCGACTAAAGCGCCGGATGCCCTTTTGCAAAGGACGCGGTAGCACTGTTGGCGGGCGGGACTGAAGGGGCGCGGCAATGAAGCTTGTCACCTACAACATCCAGTATGGCATAGGTCTCGACGACCGTTACGATGTTTCCCGCATCGCCGATGCCGTGCGCGGCGCCGACGTGATCGCGCTGCAGGAGGTCACCCGCAACAACCCCAGGAACAACAACCGCGACATGGTGGCCGAACTCGGCGAGGCGCTGCCTGACTACTTTGCCGCCTATGGCAGCAATTTCGAGGTCAATATCAGCTCGCGCCTGGAGGCCGGCCGCGCCATCACGACCACCTTCCAGCTCGGCAACATGGTGTTGTCGAAGACACCCATTCATCTGTCGCGCAACCTTCTCCTTCCGCGCAGCCGCAGCCTGGAGGCGATGAATTTCCAGCGTGGCGCGCTCGAGGCGCTGATCGAGACACCGCTCGGCTTTATCCGCTTCTACTCCACGCATCTCGACCATCGCAGCCCTGTCGAACGTCAAAGCCAGATCCGGTTCCTGCGTCAGCGCCTGTTGAACTATGCGCTGGAGGGCGGCGGCCTTTCCGGCATTCCCGAGATCGGCCTGCCGGATCTGCCCTACCCGGAAGCCTTCATCGTCATGGGCGACTTCAACATGCTGCCCGGCTCGCCCGAATATGTCGACCTTGCCGGCCGCCCGGACCACGAATTCGGCATGCCGCTCACCGCCGATCTCGCTGTCGATGTCGCGGAGCGCCTCGGCGTCCCGGATCTCGCCACCTGGGTCGACCCGAAACGGCCCGACGATGCGAGCCGCCACAAGCGCATCGACTACATCTTCACCAGCGCCTCGCTCGCCAGATCGCTGAAGCGCCTCTGGGTCGACCGGCAAGCGGTGGGTTCGGACCATCTGCCGGTCTGGGCCGAATTGGATTGACCTGGAAAACTTTCCGAACTGTCGAAGCGATGCGCTGATGTGTGTCGAGATTCAGGTCAGGCCGAGTCGAAAACGCTGGTTTCCGAGAACCGGAGCGGAGCGTGCTTGAGGCACGTGAGCACCGGAAGCACAGGAAACCAACGTTTGCAGACCGGCCTCACCTGAATATCGGCACACATCAAAAGTGGACCCAGTTGCGCAAGCTGGTCCACGTCTTGCGATCGAGCCGGTAGCGCTCGACCGGCACCTGGCCGGCGACGATCGAGTTCAGCATGCCCTGGCCGGCATACTGGAAGCCACACTTGTGAATGACCCGGCGAGAGGCCGGGTTGATGACCCGGGTCGAGGCCTGCAGCACCTGGATCGAGGTCCTCTGGAAGGCGAGGTCGACCAGCGCGTGCGCCGCTTCCGTGGCGTAGCCACGCTTCCAGTAAGGTTCACCGATCCAATAGCCGAGCTCCAGCCCGCGATCGGTGGTGTTGAGCCCCGCGCAGCCGACGAAGGTGCCGGTGCCGGCAAGCGTCAGCGCGTAGACGATGCCGGCGCGACGCGACGCCGCCATGGCGAGGAAGGCGCGTGCCTCGGCCTCGCCGTAGGGATGCGGCATGCGAACCAGCATCTCGGCCACGTGACGATTGTCGGCGAGCGCCACCAGTTGCCCGATGTCGCTGTCGCGCGGGGCGCGCATCACCAGCCGCTCGGTGGCCAGCACCGGGCAGTCTATCGCGTAACTTTCGTCGTCCGTGTCTTCCGCTTCGGCAACCATTTTCAGTCCTCCAGGCAAAGAAAAAGGGGAGATGGAAACCCATCTCCCCTGATCCTTTTCCTGGCCTGGCCAGACACCGGTTCCCGAGATGGGTGCCGGTGTTGTGGTGCGGAACCGGCTACTCCGCTGCTTTGGTAATCGGGTTCACCGAGACGTAGGTTCGGCCGTTGGCTTTTTTGTTGAAGGCGACTGCGCCGGCTTCGAGCGCAAACAGGGTGTGGTCCGTGCCCATGCCTACGTTAGTGCCCGGATGCCATTGCGTGCCGCGCTGACGAATGATGATGTTGCCGGCAAGCACGGCTTCGCCGCCGAACTTCTTCACGCCGAGCCGCTTGGAGTGCGAGTCGCGACCGTTGCGCGACGAACCGCCAGCTTTCTTGTGTGCCATCTAACTAACTCCGATACGCCGCGAGGGCGTTTGAATGGTCTTATGAACGCGTTCGCGTTCCGTTTCAAGTCCGATCCGGCGATCGTTTCGCCGGCTCCGCCTTACTTCTTCGCCAGCTCCTTGGCCTGCTCGCGCCAGTCCTTGATCTGGTCGGCGCTGAACGGCATGTGCTCGTCGATCTTGGCGACGTCCTTGTCGGTGAGCTTGGCGAGCTGCGCGAAGGTGATGATCCCCTGCTCGTTGAGGTCCTTGGCGGCAACCGGGCCGATGCCCTTGATCACCGTCAGGTCGTCCGGCTCGCCCTTCGGCGCCTTGAACAGCGGCGCGGCGGCTGCTTCGGCCTTGGCTTCTTCCTTCGGAGCAGCTTCCTTCTTGGCTTTGGCCTCCTTCGGAGCGGCTTCGGCCTTCGCCTCGACAGCAGCCTCGGCCTTGGCTTCCGGCTTGGCGGCGGCCTTCTTCGCCGGCTTGGCGCCACCCAGCAGGATCTCGGCGATCCTGACGGTGGTCAGAAGCTGGCGGTGGCCGATCTTGCGGCGCGAATTCTGCCGGCGGCGCTTCTTGAAAGCGATGACGGTGCGGTTCTTGCCCTGTTCGACGACTTCGGCCGTGACCAGAGCGCCATCGACGAACGGCGCGCCGAAGGTGACGTTCTCGCCCTCGCCATGCGCCAGCACATTGCCGATCTCGACGATGTCGCCGACCTTGGCTTCGAGTTTCTCGATCTTCAGGAGATCGTTGGCGGCGACGCGATACTGCTTGCCGCCCGTTTTGATGACTGCGAACATTTTTTGCCTTTCGCTGTTCGGTCGGCCTCGATGAACCGCATCGAGCGGTTCGGCCGTCTTTTTGTCAGTCTGCGGGTTCAAAAAACAAGCGGCGCGGAAGAACCCTCCACGCCGATTGCGCGCGTTCCCTAACCGAAGGTCCGGTCAAAGTCAAGGCAAGCAGCCGACACCATGAACGTCCGGCAGTTCGCGATGCCTGGGCCGGCTGCCGCCCGTATGCGAGGCGGACCATGACGCTCGCGGACTGGCCGTCTGCCGGCCCGTCGGAGCCGCCTGGCCGTGACCAAATCGACACCGCGTCAAAGAAGCCGCTCATCCGGCAGATTTGGCCTTGTAACCTTTACGTCCAGTCGTTATCTAGTGCGCCGCGCCGGCAACGGCCGACCATGACCGCGGAGAGGTGGCAGAGTGGTCGAATGCACCGCACTCGAAATGCGGCATGCTCGCAAGGGCATCGGGGGTTCGAATCCCTCCCTCTCCGCCATAAGTCATTGATTTAATTGACTTATTCGGTTCACTTTCTCTGACCCTTACTGCCCGTGGGACAGCCTTGGCACACTTTTGGCACAAGGCGGTTTGGATGGCGTCATTTCGAAAGCGGGGGAACTCTTGGCATGTTCAAATTAGGCGCACCGGGTTTCCGACTTTAACGGCCTCGTTCAGTCTGAAGGCTGATGCGGTCCTGTGGGCACGAGAACAGGAACAACGGATAGATCGGCGGGATATCCTGCCGTCCGTTACACGGCTTGATTCAATCACTCTCGACAGCCTGCTACGGAGATATGAAACGGCAATCTCGGTTCGAAAGCGTGGCGCTGACCGGGAGTCGTTCAAGATCAGGGTACTGCTGCGATCACCTATGGCAGGTCTACCCCTGTCAAAGCTGACCAGCACGATGATAGCTGCCTATCGGGACCAACGGCTGGCCACAGTGAAGCCGGCAACTGTCAGGCGAGAGCTGGCACTGCTACGACATTGCCTTGAAGTGGCTCGCCGTGAATGGGGTATTCCCCTGTCCCGGAATCCTTTCGAAGGTGTCAAACTGCCTTCCGTTCAAAACGCACGAGACAGGCGATTGGAGCATCATGAACAGAATGCCCTCGGGCAGGCTCTTAAGGGCAGCCGGGCTTGGTATCTCGCCCCGATGCTGGAATTGGCCGTTGAGACGGGAATGCGTCGTGGCGAACTTCTTAGCCTCGAATGGAAGCACGTCGATTTGGATGCCCGAACGGCTATCCTTCCCCTGACCAAGAACGGCAACTCTCGTAAGGTACCGCTCACGACACGGGCTGCGACCGTTCTCTCGAAGATTCCTGTGAGGGGCGAAACCGTGTTCCCGATTAGCCCGGGAGCATTCAGACAGGCATGGGAACGTCTGGTCAAGACCGGCCTCAAGAACCTTCTGTTCCATGACCTCCGCCACGAAGCTGTCAGCAGATTTTTTGAGATGGGTTTGTCGGTGCCGGAAGTGGCGTTGATCAGCGGGCACCGAGACTATCGTATGCTTTTTCGGTACACGCACATTAGGCCGGAGGATGTAGCGAGAAAGCTCCGATAAGGATCATTGAACGGCTGCGGCTTGGCATGGTCGCCTTTCAGGCGGTTAAACTCCCCGCAGCCGCCAGTTCAATATTAGCAGACATTTCCCACCCCAAACCTCACTGCAAATTGCGGACAGATGATCGCCGCAGTGGTGAACGTTGCCAGCATGGCCACAATGATAAACATTCTAATACGCATGCCGGCTGGGTCTTGATCTTTTCCGTATCGCATCGCACTCAAATTAGGATTTCTTATTACCCCAATCAGCTCTACTCCGGACACAAGCAAGAACAATCCGGT
>NZ_RZSG01000249.1:0-7669 GCF_003997725.1 Mesorhizobium sp. M4A.F.Ca.ET.050.02.1.1 | reverse complement strand
ACATACCACAAACGTGGCTTTGTCGAGCGCCAAGGCGATCGGCTGGCAGGTCACGGCCGCCGTCGAAAACAAGGCGGCCAGGTGCGCGAGCGAGACGTTGCCGCAATCGAGCTCCTTGCCATTGGCATCCGCGGCGATCGTGCCCCGCAAGCATGATTGCACGCCATAAAGCCGGTAGAGCTTGCCATCGTCGCGCCACGTATCTCCCGTCAGCAGCTCGACGCTTTTCGATACCATGAAGGGAGCGGCTGTCGCGCTTCTTGGCTCGACGCCTGCGGCGCTCACGGCGTGGGCGGTCGCGAGTGAGATAAGCGCTGCGAGGCTAGTTCGCTTCATCGGTCTGGAACTGTTTGCCGAGATCTAAGGCATGTTCGAGATCCGGCCGCAGGGACTTGCCGTCCTTGTTGCGGCCGATCGCAGCCATCTCGAAGAAAACCATGGAATCGTCGTCATAGGAGACCGAATAGGGATCGTTGGTATTGCCAGCTCCGACGAGTGCAAAACACGAAACCGCGTCCGGCACCCCGGATTGGCTTTTCAGGACCAGCGTCTTGCACAACACGACGGAGGCGCGGGTGTTATAGACAGCCTCGTCATAGTCCCGCACGGCCTTCGTGCAATCCCATTTCTCAGCCTTGTAGGTGATATTGGGTTTCGGGCAGGCCGCGAGCCCACGCAGCCTGTAGATGACGCCGTTGATGACGCGTTCAGTGGCGGACCTGATGTCCACCGGCTTTGCCAGCGGTATCACCTCGCGTTGAAAAAGGCCTCCGCGTGCGTCGTAGCGCTCGTAGACGAAGGTCTTTTCGCCAGGCTTTGCGAACTTCTGCAGATACGCGGTCGAGGGCTGCTCGAACGGATGCGGCTCGTTGGTGCCCAGATCGGCGGCGCCTACGACGGTGCTGTGGAACAACAATGCCGCGAGGAAGAAGAACTGCTTCATCGGAAAATTGGCCTCGATCCTGCTTCTCGTATTGACACTTTACTTTGGCACCATGTACCCATAGTAAAGTGTCAACCTTGGTGGCGCAATGAAAAACCGGATCGCCCTTGCGCTTTCTCTCTCAGCCGTCATGGCGCCATTAGGCGCCCATGCGGACAACACGAGTTCGACGCGCATCGCGGTGGCATTTGCTCTGCCTGCCCGCCCGGCGGTTTCGACCCGTTCGGCCGCTGAGAACGGTTTGCCGATCGGTGGCAGGTGTGCGCCGACGGAACGCGGGCGGGCCGCGGCCTTGGTGCGCCAGATTGCTGAGGAAGAGGGCTTCGATCCGGACCTGACCGAAGCGGTTGCCTGGGCGGAAAGCGACATGGGCGGCAATCAAGGGCCGTCCCGCGCGGGCGCGCTCGGCATCATGCAGCTCATGCCGGCGACAGCGTCCCGTCTCGGTGTGACTGACAGGTGTGACGCGAATGCCAATATCCGTGCCGGCGTCCGCTATCTGAAAGCGCTTTATGATGAGTTCCATGATCCGCTTTTGATGTTGGCGGCCTACAATGCAGGCGAGCAGAACGTCTACAAGGCCAAAGGCATCCCGGTGAACGACGAGACCACGAAATACGTGGTCAAGGTGCTCAATCGCTGGAAGCTCGGCAAGCTGATCAAGGCTCCCCTTCCCAACCCTGTTGACGATCATCGCGCAGCCGCGACCGACGCGGTCGATGGCGTCGCCTGGCAAGATGGTCACGTCATGGATTTTGGCAACTGAATAGGAGTGAGACGAGGATGGATTATAAAAAGGCGGGCAAGTTCGCCCTGCAGTTTGTGGCCGCCGCGGCGATCGGCATGGCGCTGGCGCCGGCGAGCGCATACGCGCAGTCAGCTGCCCCGGTCGAGGGCGTGCTGGAATGGTTCGTCGGTGTGCTGCAGGGTAGCATTGCCCGATCTTTCGGGATCATAGCGGTTTGCTTTCTCGGCTTCCTTGCCATGACCGGCAGGCTGGTCTGGATGATGGCGCTTTCGATCATCATCGGCATCGCTCTGGTCTTTGGCGCTGCAGCTCTGGTCGATTCCATCCGGTCGACCGCTGGAGGCGCGTGACCGATGGAGGACGAGGAGGTCTATGTCGAGCCGGTCAGCCTGCCTCTGACCCGCCCGCCGATGAAATGGGGCGTGCGCTACGAGGTGTTCGCGCTTAACGGCATGGCTGCCGTCATCGGATTCATCGCGACCAGCAGCTTCACGCTCGGTCTCGGCCTGTTCAGCGCGACGCATTTGATCAGCGCCTATCTGTGCCAGCGCGACCCGTACATCTTCCACATAGTCGAACGCCGGCTGTCGAAGCGGGGCGCGGTCGCAAACTCGGGCTTTTGGGGCGCGAGGAGCTATTCGCCGTGAGCGTGAACGCCGACCTGAAATTCGCCAAAGCGCGTAAACGGGAAAAGCCTGTCGAGGCGCATGTCCCTTATTTGCGCCATGTCGACGACAATTTGGTGGTCGCCAAAAGCGGCTTTCTCCTCGGCGTCATTCAGCTCAGCGGCCTGCCCTTCCAGACGATGGACCAGGCAGAGCTCAACAGCCGGCTGTTCAATCGCAACACGACATTCCGCAATCTTTCCACCTCGCGTTTCGCCGCCTATGCGACCATCATCCGGCGTCATGTCACACCAGAGATCGAAGGGGATTTCGACAACCCTTTCGTGGCGGAGCTCGATGCCCGCTACATGGACGAGTTGGGCTCGAAGAATCTGTTCGTCAACGAGGCGTTCCTGACGCTCATCCGCCGGCCGATGGTCGGGCGGGTCGGCTGGGTCGACAAGGCGCTCAATGCGTTCCGCATCAGCACGGCCGGCGAAGAGACACGTGAAGAGGCGATCGCCGAACTGCACGATGTCCTCAATAGCGTCACCAAGGACTTTTCGGCCTATGGCGCGCGGCTCCTGGGCGTGATGACGCGGCGCGGCAGCCTGTTTTCCGAACCTGCCGAATTCATCGCCAAGATCCTTGCCGGCGGCGCTGATGTCGAAATGCCGCTGCCGCGCATGAGCTTGGCGAGCGCCTGTGCGACCCGGCAAATCTTCTTCGGCAAATCCGCTCTGGAGATCAGGGGGGCGCAGGCGAGCAAGATCGGCGCCATGGTGTCGATCAAGGAATACCCGCCCTTCACCGCACCTGGCTCGCTGGATGGTCTGTTGCGGCTCCCGCATGAATTCATCCTGACGCAGTCATTCGCGATTGAGGATCGCGTGACGGCCATGCGCCGCATCAACACGATCTCGAACCAGGTCAGCGGTTCGGATGAGGCCGGGACCACGGTCGAGGATTCCGTGCACGCCGGCGCCGACAAGCTCGCCGGCGGCAAGGTCGTTTTCGGGCAGCACCACATGACGGTGATGGCGCTCGCTGCCGACGTCCAAGCGCTAAACCGCTCCCTGTCCGACATCACGGCCGAATTGTCGCGCATGTCGATCGTGCCGGTGCGGGAAACGCTCAACACCGAACTAGCGTTTTGGGCACAGCTGCCCGGCAATTTCAGCTACATCGCGCGCCGCGCCCTGATCTCGTCGCTGAACTTTGCTGGGCTGTTCTCGGGTCACAATTTTCCCTCGGGCCAGCGTGAGGGACTGCACTGGAAGCGGCCGATCGCGCTCCTCGAGACGACCAGCCAGACCGCCTATTATTTCAACTTTCACGTTCACGACGTCGGCCATTTCACCGTTTTCGGCCCGACCGGTTCGGGCAAGACGGTCGTGCTGTCGTTCCTGATGGCCCAGGCGATGCGGATTTCGCCGCGACCCCGATGCGTCTACTTCGACTATATGCGCGGCGCCGAGCTCTTCATCCGCGCGCTCGGCGGCCGCTACGAGGTCATGGAGCCGATGCAGGCCACCGGCTTTGCGCCGCTCCAGCTCGAGGACACGGCGGAAAACCGCACGTTTCTCGAAGGGCTGCTGCGCTACTTGCTCACCCCTGACGACGCTTCGCTCGACGTGGCTGAAATGCGCGTGATCAACACGGCCGTCGACAAGGTCTACAAGATCCCGCGCCAACAGCGCGCGTTCGAGTTGCTGCCGGAGGTGCTGCGCGGCTCGCTGACGCCCGGAATGAACGACCTCGCGGCGCGCATTGAACCGTGGCTGAACCCTGGCGACAAGGGCTGGCTCTTCAACAACCCTGTCGATCTCGTCGATTTCTCGAAGCCGGTGGTTGGGTTCGACATGACCAAGATCCTGGCCGACAAAAAATTGCGCTCGGCCGCCCTGCTCTACATCTTCCATCGGCTCGAAGAGATCATGGACGGCACGCCGCTTCTGATGTTCCTCGACGAAGGCTGGAAGCTGCTCGATGACGACGTGTTTGCCGCCTTCATCAACGAGACGCTGAAAACGATCCGCCGGCGCAACGGCGTCGTCGGTTTTGGCACCCAGACGGCCGAGGATGTGGTCAACTCGTCGATCTCGTCCTCGCTGATCGAGCAGACGAAAACCAACATTTTTTTCCCCAATCCGAAGGCGAGCAAGGATTCCTACATGGCGCGCTTCTCGCTGACGGCGAAGGAGTTCGAGTTCGTGCGCCGGACCGCCAAGGAGACGCGCACATTCCTGGTCAAGCACGACAGCGATTCCGTCGTGGCCAAGCTCGATCTGTCGGCCATGCCCGACCTCATCAAGGTGCTGTCGACCAACGAAACCAGCATCAAGGAATGCGAACGGCTGCGCGAGACTTACGGGCAAGAGCCGGAAGCGTGGCTGCCCTACCTTTGTGGATGGGAAAGCGAGCATGAAGAAGCGGCTTAGCAGCGTGATCGCCGCGGCCGCGATTATGCCGGGGCAGATGGCGGTTGCCCCGGCGCTGGCGCAAATCGCGGTCATCGACAATTCCAATCTGGATCAGCGCGCGCAAGACGAGCAGCACAGCGCAAAATCGCACGATTCCAAATCGGACGAGAAGGAGAAGAAAAAGAGCCTCGTTTGCACCTATACGAACAAATACAGGTCGCAAATGTTCAGCCGCCCCCCAGGCGAGGCGCTGAGCCGCGACGCGGAAAACGCAAGGCTCATCCGCTACTATGCGCAAAAATATGGCGTTCCGGAGGGCCTAGCGCTGTCGGTCGCCTACCAGGAATCGCGCTTGGACAGCTGTGCCGGCTCGCACACCGGCGTCAAGGGCGTGATGCAACTGACGAAGGGAACGGGCAGGCAGCTCGGCTTCGATCGCGACATCAACGAGCAAAACATCGAGGGCGGGGTCAAATATCTCGGCAAAGGCGTCGCACAATGCGGCGCCAGCAACTACAGTTGCCTGGCGAGTTTCTATAACGGCTCGAACGCCGCCGAACAGGCTGGGTGGGCCTCGGGCGTCGGCCGATGGCACGGCTATTTTGACAATTACGTCTCCAGCGGAGAGGCGCCGGCGGCGTCCCCGCCGGCGATCAGCATCGTGACCTCGAGCGGACCGGGCGGCGCTGCTCAGAATGGGGCCCTCGATTCCGTCTCCAAAGCCGCGGCCAACCTCGACACCAGCTCCGCACGGATGACTGCCAATTCCTCGCAGATCGCCGCGCTCGCCGGCGGGGTCGGACAGGTTGGCGAATACAAGGACGCCTGGGAGCTCAACTCGTCCGCTCGAAGTCTCAATGCCGACGTGACCGGCCAATATATCGGTCAGGCCTCGGACTTCACCGCCCTGCTCGGTCAGTTTCTTTCGTTGAACAACGTCGGAGCCTCGCAGACCGCGCGGATCATTGCCGCGCCGCAAGGTGGATCCCCAAATCCTTTTTCATGCGACCCGGCCGAGCTTGAACGCCTGCGGATTGATCGAAGCCAATGGCTACCCTGTGCGAGCCGGAGCGCCGAGAGCGGTTCGGGGAACGCGCAGTCGGTGCAGATCAACGTAGATCCAAGCGGCGCGGCGCGCGCAATCGAAGCAATCCAGGAATAGGAGGCTGATGTGAGAAAAATCGCTATCGCAGCAGGGGCGGCACTTCTGTCGAGCGCCGCTCATGCGCAGATCGCCGTCATCGACAATGCGAATTTGGACATTGCCCGCCAGAACGCCGACAATACCAATTCGATCATGGGCTCCAACAAGGACATCCTTGAGAAGAGCAATCAGATCCTGCAAGCCCTGACCGGCAGCCGCAACGGCTCTCTCGGCATCGGCCAAATGGGCCTGGGCGGCAACATGTCTATTGCGCAAGCGCCGAGCTTCGGCTCGATCCTCAATGGCGGCGCCCTCTCTTTCGGCGGGCTGTCGCCGGAAATCCAGAAGATCGCCGGAGCGGTCATCAACGGCCTGCAACTGGTCAAGCAGCTCCAGCAGATCACCGGCAATGGCAGCAGCGCCGTCAACACAGCCTATAACGGCAGCGTCAACGTCGCATCGCTCTTGAGCGCCCTCACCTCGCAGGCCTCACAAGGGGTCGCGCAACGGGAACAGTCGTTGCAGTCGGCCAGCGGCCAGATCGGACAGTCCGATGACGTGAAAGGCTCGGTCGATCAAAACACGCGCATGCAGCTCGAGAACGCGCGTGCGGTCAACGAGCTCATCGGGGTCCAGAACGGAGCCGTCGCCGCGCTTAACGAGGAAATGAAGACCCGGCTGTTGCGGCAAAGCCAGGTGCAAAAGCTGATGACGCCGGCGCAAGTCAATCCGTTCCAGAATTTTGGCACCAGCGGGAACTGATCGTTGACCGTGCGAGCGAAACGGATGCCAGCTTGGGGGCGGCGGGGCGGCGTGGTCGCCGCGGTGGCGAGTGTCATGCTGGGCGGCTGCGCCGGGCCAGGTCGCGAGCTCAAGGCGCCCTGCGCGCCGCTTGCCTATGCCGGCGATACGAGCTGCGGACCCCTGAAGCCGGTCAACGCGCCGCCCTTCGATCGTGTTGTCGAGGCTGGATGAACGGGCTGGCGACAAGCATTCTGGGCGGCATCGATGACGTCGGAAGGGGCTTTGTCTCCAGCGTTTACATGCAGCTCGGCTACGCGCTGGGGAATGTCTACGCGCTCATGCTCACCGTCTACATCATCTGGTGGGGGTACTCCATCCTCAGCGGCCGCGAGACGATTTCTCCGATCGAGTCGGTGTACCGCCTCGGTCGTGCGGTGGTCATCTATCTGCTGCTGAATGGTTGGGGCACGTTCTCCGAGACGATCTATAGGCTCGTGCAGGCCGTGCCGAGCGAAATCGGCAAGATCATCGTCGGGGCCGTGTCGCGAGCCACCGGCAACCAGCTCTCGGATCAAGATGCGATCCCGGCGCTCATCGACAATCTCTACCGCGGCGCCCAGGATGTGGCCAATCAGGTCTACAGCGGCACCTTCTACGACATATTCGGCGCGCTGCTTTCCACGATTGTGCTTTTGGCCGCCATCATCTTTTCGGCGCTTGCCATAGCAGCAATCATCGCGGCCAAGATCATGCTGTTCATCACTTTGGCGTTGGCGCCGGTCTGGATTGTCCTTTGGCTCTTCCGGTGGTCAAGCCGGATGAGCGAGGGCTTCATTTCGCTCACCACCTATCTGATCATCCAGCAAATCCTCATCTACGGCTTCCTGGGCTTTTATTTTTCGCTGGTCAATCTGGCCTTGAACACTGCCACCTCGGGAGGCGCCAGCGTCGACAACAAGATGTCGATGGTCCTGCCACTGGTCCTGGTCACGATCATCGGCATCTATGTGCTGATGCAGATCCCGGCGATCGCCTCCATCCTGAACGGTGGCGGCGATCTAA
>NZ_RZSG01000248.1:0-7672 GCF_003997725.1 Mesorhizobium sp. M4A.F.Ca.ET.050.02.1.1 | reverse complement strand
GGATGCCTTGTCCCTAAAGCGGGAGTAGCTCTGGACGACCCACCGGGCCGGTGGGGTGGAACTCAAAGCAAAACGCACACCGGCTGGCCGGGTTATTCCTGCAGCCTCGCTCCGGCCGCCGTTCAGCAGTCGTCGTCAGTGCGTCGCTGACCACCATAGCGTTGCTGGAACTCGTCCATAAATTCTCGGTTCGATCTGACGTCGCTGTCTTTCTTCAGTTCGCCGAGAACGAAATCGATGTTCGATAGCCGCTGCTCTATTCTATCAAGGCGTCTATCCAGGTAGCCGCGAACTCCACGAACCAGTTCCGCCGTTACCCAAGCCATCAAAGCCCCGAACAAGCCCCACCCCAGGGTGGCCCAGCTAGACGTCATTCCGCTGCACCCTTCACTGCATCAACCTGTCCCACCCTGAAGAATTACCGACAGGCTAGCAGCCACGGCGGCCATGCTGGCCCATCGCCCCTGCCGTGTAAGATCGCTGATAAAGTCATCAATGGAATTGCGAATTGTGATGGTCGCAGCCCGGATACCGAAACCGGCCGCAATGAGGCTGGAGAGGATCGATAGGTAGGGCAACGCCCCTTTCGCGGCGGGGATGACGCAGCGCAAGCCTTCTCCGATCGAAGAGCACGAATCGGCAGACTGGCCTTCGCTATTTACCCATGTCGTGAAATCGTGGTTTCGTTGCTCATCACTGTGGACATAAACCAAAAACAGCAGCGCAGCCCCGCAAAGCAGGGCGCCGATCATTTTCAGCGCGTCAATCATTTCCGCAGCCTCACACCGGCGCCGCCCTCCATCAGGAAGGCACCCAGCGCGCTGATCAGCGCTTCGGCGCTGTCCCTCTCCAGATGAAGCTCGATCTCTTCGTCATCTTCCGTGATCAGCAGCAACTTGCCTTTCAGCGGGTCGCGCGAGATGACCATTATATCGTCATCCTGATAGTCGGCTTCCCTGGCCATAAAATCGATCCCATTCCTCTTTGATCGCGCCAGAATGCAGCGAGCCGCAGGAAAGCGCTAGAGCAGGCCGGACGCTTTGGCAATGTTGGACCGCGGTGGCGACGACCTATCGTTTCGGCTCAAAGCCCTGTTCGACCATGCACGCGCGGTGCTGCCTGATGCAACTGCGCCGCTGACCGTCGCAGACCCTCCTGTCAAGGGCTCGGACGCTGCAGCGTCTCAGTGCGCCATCCAGCTACGGTACTGAACTATGTTCGCCAGGTAGTGCCAGAACGTCCGCCATTCTGCCACTGCAGCCTCGGCAGCCTCCCAAGAGGCGCACCAGTCCGGCAGCACCTCCTCTTCGAGCAGGTGCGCGACGACCTCGTCGAGCGAGCATCCAGGGTTCCTCGCCTCGAAGAGGACTGCGGCATCGTAGGCCTTTTCAAAACCGGGCCGGATCGGGGTCGTGCCGAGAAGTTGTACGACCATCACCGTGCGGCCCCTTCGGGGCGGTCCTCGGGCTTGGTTAGCGCGTCGAGCAGCGCCTGATCCTTCGATCGAGCGCTGTCGGCCTCGTCCTGCATGGCCTCCATTAGGGCCGCTGCGGCCCGCTGCAGTGCTGTTGTCGGCCGCGCATTGTCGGCCTGCGCTTCCGCGTTGCTTTCGGTGCTCATCGTTCTCTCGCTCTTCTGCGTGCTTGGATTGGGCGGCTCAGGCCGCCCGGATCGGCGTGACGTTGTCTGCCTTGGCCTCGGCTTTCGCCGAGGTCGCGCAGTAGTTCGCCCATGCCGTCATCAGCCGGCGGCGCTTTTCCAGCATGTCGCCGCGCTGGTAGGCGGCCTCGACCTTGCTCTTCTGATCGTGGGCCAGCGCCGCCTCGGCGATCTCGCGAGGGAAGTTCGTTGCCTCGGCCGCCCAATCGCGGAAGGTCGACCGGAAGCCGTGGACCGTGATGTCGGTGCGCTTCATGCGGCGCTTCAGAACCCGCGACATGGCCTCTTCAGACATCGGCTTGCCCGGTTTATCGCCGGCAAAGATGTAGTCGCTGTCGCTCGTGCGTTGCTCGGCGAGCCCGTCGAGGATTTCGAGCGCGCGCTTGGTGAGCGGCACGCGGTGCTCTTTGCGTGCGCCTTTCTTGCCCTTCATGCGATCGGCCGGAATGACCCAGAGCGCGCTGTCGCGGTCGATCTCGGGCCAACGGGCGCCGAGCACGGCATTAGTCCGCATGGCGGTCAGGATCGTAAACTCCAGCGCCGCCGGGCGGGCGCCTTCCATGGCGCGCACCTCGGCCACAAAGCCGCCGATGTCGGTGTAGGGCAGGGCGGGCAAATGCTCGACCGCCGCGACCGCCGCCGGCTTGGCGAGCTTGACGTCGAGATTGCCGCGCCACGCGGCCGGATTGTCGCCGGTCCTGAAACCGTGCGCCTTGGCCCAGTCGAGCACGACCTCGATCCGGCCGCGCACCCGCGTGGCGGTCTTGGTCTTCGAGGTCCAGATCGGCTCCAGAATTTGCATGATGTGCCCGCCATCGACATCGCGCACCGGCAGCTCGCCGATGATGGGGTAGGCGTAGGCCTCAAGCGTGGACGACCATTGCGCGGCGTGGATAGTGCTGCTCCAGCTGGCAGCGTGCGCTTTCTTGTAGCGCTCGGCGGCCTCGGCAAATGTCAGCAGCTGGCTCGCCGCGACCTTGCGGGCGGCTTTCTTTTCGGCCTTGGCGGAGATCGGGTCGACGCCGTCGGAAACTTGCTGGCCAGCCTTGCGCGCCCGCTCGCGGGCTTCCGCCAGCGAGAATTTCGGGAAGCTGCCGAGGCCATACGTCCGCGCCTTGCTGTCGATCATGAAGCGAAACACCCAGCTCTTTGTGTTGAACTGGCTGATCTGGAGATACAGCCCGCCGCCGTCACTGTAGCGGCCGGGCTTGCTGGCCTTGTTGACGAAAGCCGCGCTCAGCTTGTTGATCATTCTCGCCATGGTCGATTCCCTGCCCACATCTCTACCTACAAATATAAGCTAGAATATGCCGTACTACTCTAGAACTGTCTAGACCTGAAATCGGCCCGCAAACCCTTGCATAAAAAGGGCTTTTAGACCTCTCTAGAACTGGCTGGAACATGCTGGAAAGGGCGGAAGACAGAAGCCATGTCTGTCGCCCGCGTCACCGAAATCACGTCATCGTCCAAAAAGAGCTTTCAGGACGCCATCGAGAAGGGCATTGCCCGCGCCGCAAAAACTTTGAAGAACGTCGAGGGCGCCTGGATCCAGGACCAGAAGATCGTCGTCGCGGATGGCAAGATCATCGCCTATCGCGTCAACATGAAAGTGACGTTCATCCTCACCGACAGCTAAGCACAAAGTCGGGAACCTTCGCCCGCTCCCCTCATTGTCAAAACAGGCATTAACCGAGAGGAGCAGCACTATGACTACGCCGTCTGGCCACACCGAAGCCATTGCCGCCTCGCGCGTCATCGGCACGTCGGTCTACAATACCGCAGGCGACAGTATCGGCAGCATTGAGGACGTCATGCTGGACAAGATGTCGAACGGCATCATGTTCGCCGTCATCGGCTTCGGAGGTTTCCTCGGCATGGGCGAGAAGTATCACGCCATTCCGTGGGCAAGCCTCGATTATGACGAAAATATGGGCGGCTACGTCGTCGCTTTCACGAAGGAGCAGCTCAAGGCCGCCCCGGCCTATTCGATCGACCAGCTAACCGGCGCCGACGGCGAGGCGGCACGCGATGCGTCATTCGAATACTACCACGTAAAGCCCTACTGGCATTGATCGCCAAGTCGGCAGGTCGCAATCGAAAGGCCCCCGCACATGCGGGGGCCCTTCTTCTGGAAGATCCTACTGCGCTGCCTGTAGTGTCGACAGTTGCGCGGCGCCCTGCTGGGGCTGCTGGTTGTCGCACGACGTCAGGAACGCTGCCGCGATCAGGAACAAACTCACGATACCGCTCAACTGGGACATGGCGAAACTCCTCCTGTTTCGCCCCGCGCAAGCAGAATCATAGACCAGAAAGCGGCGTGCCGCGCATGACTTATGATGACAGAAATTTGCGCTTCGTGAATCGGCCGGGCGGCAATATTTGCGAGCGGCCCGATTGCCTTTTGCGGCACTTTGGCTAAGAGGGGCGCGACGCTTCAATCGATCAATCGGGGACATCGCAATGACCGCCATCGTCGACATAGTCGGGCGTGAAATCCTGGACAGCCGTGGAAATCCCACCGTCGAGGTCGACGTGGTGCTGGAAGACGGCTCGATGGGCCGCGCCGCGGTACCGTCAGGCGCATCGACCGGCGCCCATGAAGCGGTCGAGCTGCGCGACGGCGGACCGCGCTATCTCGGCAAGGGCGTCCAGCGCGCCGTCGAGGCCGTCAACGGCGAGCTGTTCGAGGCGATCGGCGGCATGGAAGCCGAGAACCAGATCCACATCGACCAGACGATGATCGAGCTCGACGGCACGCCGAACAAGAGCCGGCTCGGCGCCAATGCCATCCTCGGCGTGTCGCTGGCGGTCGCCAAGGCCGCGGCCGAAGCGGCCGGCCTGCCGCTCTACCGCTATGTCGGCGGCGCCAAGGCGCACGTGCTGCCTGTGCCGATGATGAACATCATCAATGGCGGCGCGCATGCCGACAATCCGATCGACTTCCAGGAATTCATGATCCTGCCGGTCGGCGCGCCGACGCTGCGCGACGGCGTGCGCTGGGGCTCGGAAATCTTCCACACGCTGCGCAAGAAGCTCAAGGATGCCGGCCACAACACCAATGTCGGCGACGAGGGCGGCTTCGCCCCCAATCTGAAGAGCGCACCCTCAGCGCTCGATTTCATCATGGAATCGATCGAGAAGGCCGGCTTCAGGCCGGGCGAGGACGTTGCGCTCGGCCTCGATTGCGCAGCGACCGAGTTCTTCAAGGACGGCAACTACGTCTATGAGGGCGAGAAGAAGACCCGCGATCCGAAGGCGCAGGCCAAGTACCTGGCCAAGCTCGCATCCGACTACCCGATCATCACCATCGAGGACGGCCTTGCCGAGGACGACTGGGAAGGCTGGAAGATCCTGACCGACCTCATCGGCAAGAAGACGCAGCTTGTCGGCGACGATCTGTTTGTCACCAACACGGCAAGGCTTCGCGACGGCATCCGCATGGGCGTCGCCAATTCGATCCTGGTCAAGGTCAACCAGATCGGCTCGCTGACCGAAACGCTCGACGCCGTCGAGACCGCGCACAAGGCCGGCTACACCGCGGTGATGTCACACCGCTCGGGCGAGACCGAGGACTCGACCATCGCCGATCTCGCTGTCGCCACCAATTGCGGACAGATCAAGACCGGCTCGCTGTCGCGCTCCGACCGCATGGCCAAGTACAACCAGCTGATCCGCATCGAGGAAGAGCTGGGCAAGCAGGCACGCTACGCCGGCAAGTCGGTGGTCAAGGCCTGATCTGGCATCCCATCGTTGTGTCTAGGAAGGGCGGGCGTTCCCCGCCCTTTTTCGTTTTGGGGCACTGGATACGTCCATCCGTAACCGTCCATTAAGCACAATGGAGCGAAAAAGATTCTGGGGCCGTTCGGGTTCGCGGCCGCGAGGATCTGGATCATGTGGACACGTCAGCACAAGCAGAGAAACACCGGCCGGCTGATCGTCCCCTCGCTCTGCGTGCTGTTCCTGGCCTATTTCGGCTTCCACGCCTATCACGGCGAGTTCGGCATCTATTCCAAGTATCAGCTCCAAGCCAGAGCGGTCGAACTGCAGGCGCAGCTCGACACCGTCAAGGCGCGCCGGGTCGATCTCGAGCGGCGGGTCCAGCTCATGCACGAGGGCACGCTGGAGAAAGATATGCTTGACGAGCAGGCTCGTAAGGCGCTCAATCTCTCCCACGCCGACGAAATCACCGTCATGTTGCCGGTATCAGCGAAATAACTGAATTCCAGTTAATCGCCTATATTTTCAATGATTTTAATCGCTTAGACGCATGCCAGCCATGCATTTTTCAGCATGGCGCAATGCTTTCCCGCATGTTAGCCTCGCTCAAATCGGTGGGGAGAGACGATCTCCCTCGGAGCGGATTTCATCCTGCTCTAAATGTCCGCGAAGAGACGCCAACAGGGAGTGATGCATGGCCACCGCCGCCAGAAAAGCGCCTGCCAAATCCAAAAACGACGGTAAATCACAAGGGCTCTCGGCCCCGAAGCCTGCCGACTTCACCAAGGAAGACGAGCTCGCCGCCTACCGGCACATGCTGCTCATCCGCCGCTTCGAGGAAAAGGCCGGCCAGCTCTACGGCATGGGCTTCATCGGCGGCTTCTGCCACCTCTATATCGGTCAGGAAGCCGTCGTCACCGGCATGAAGATGGCGCTGATCGAAGGCGACCAGATGATCACCGCCTATCGCGACCACGGCCACATGCTGGCGATGGACCTGTCGCCGCGCGGCGTCATGGCGGAGCTCACCGGGCGCCGGGGCGGCCTGTCCAAGGGCAAGGGCGGCTCCATGCACATGTTCTCCAAGGAGAAGCATTTCTATGGCGGCCACGGCATTGTCGGCGCGCAGGTCTCGCTCGGCACCGGTCTCGCTTTCGCCAACCGCTATCGCGAGAACAAGAACGTCTCGCTGACCTATTTCGGCGACGGCGCCGCCAACCAGGGCCAGGTCTACGAAAGCTTCAACATGGCCTCGCTGTGGAAGCTGCCGGTGATCTTCATCATCGAGAACAACCGCTATGCCATGGGCACCTCGGTGTCGCGCTCCTCCGCCGAGACCGATTTCTCGCATCGCGGCGCTTCCTTCAAGATCCCCGGCATCCAGGTCGACGGCATGGACGTGCGCGCCGTCAAGTCCGCCGCCGATCTCGCCACCGAATGGTGCCGCGCCGGCAACGGCCCGCTGATCCTGGAGATGCAGACCTACCGCTATCGCGGCCATTCGATGTCCGATCCGGCGAAGTACCGCTCCAAGGAAGAAGTGCAGAAGATGCGCTCCGAGCATGACCCGATCGAGCAGGTCAGGGCGCGGCTGCTCGACAAGAAATGGGCCAGCGAGGACGAGCTCAAGGCCATCGACAAGGAGGTCCGCGACATCGTCGCCGACGCCGCCGAATTTGCCCAGAACGACGCCGAGCCGGATCCGTCCGAGCTCTGGACCGACATCGTACTGTAAAGGGAGGGCAAGGACATGCCGATCGAAATTCTCATGCCCGCGCTCTCGCCGACGATGGAAGAGGGCAATCTTTCCAAATGGCTGAAGAACGAGGGCGACAAGATCGTCGCCGGTGACGTCATCGCCGAGATCGAGACCGACAAGGCGACGATGGAAGTCGAAGCCGTCGACGAGGGCACGCTCGCCAAGATCGTGGTTCCCGCCGGTACCGAAGGTGTCAAGGTCAACGCCGTTATCGCCGTGATCGCGGTTGACGGCGAGGACGTCGACAAGGCCGGCGAAGGCATCGGCGAGGAGCCTGCCAGGCCTGAGGCGGCAGCACCTGCGCCTGTTGCGGCCAAGAGCGAGGCCGCGGCACCCGTCGCGGCGGCGCCGAGAGCGGAAGTCGCCGCCGATCCGGACATCCCGGCCGGCACCGAGATGGTGTCGACCACGGTGCGCGAGGCGCTGCGTGACGCCATGGCGGAGGAAATGCGCCGCGACGGCGACGTCTTCGTCATGGGCGAGGAGGTCGCCGAGTACCAGGGCGCCTACAAGATCACGCAAGGCCTGCTGCAGGAA
>NZ_RZSG01000247.1:0-7678 GCF_003997725.1 Mesorhizobium sp. M4A.F.Ca.ET.050.02.1.1 | reverse complement strand
GCGGCGAGCAACTTCGCCTGCTCGATCCATTGCTCGCGCGCGATACGACCATCGAAGTTCAGCACGTCCTCGATCCGCTTGACGTCGGCTGCTGTCCAGGCGGCAATCTGGGCATAGCTTGTAACCCCAAGGCCCTTGAGCAGCTTTTCGTTGACCGGGCCGATGCCGATGAGGCGGCGCAGATTATCGGCCTTGCCCGTCGCCGCCTTGGTCGAAGCCGGTGCGGCCTTCTTCGCTGCAGCCTTGGGCGCCGCTGCTTTGGGCGCGGCCGGCTTCGGCGCGGCGGCCGACCTGGTTGCCGCTGGCTTGGCCGATGCCGGCTTTGCCGCGGCAGGCTTGGCGGCGGCAGGCTTGGCGGCGGGCGACTTGGCGGCGGCAGGCTTGGCGGCGGGCGACTTGGCGGCGGCAGGCTTGGCAGCGGCAGGCTTGGCGGCGGCAGGCTTGGCAGCGGCAGGCTTGGCAGAAGCCGATTTGGCCGGTGCGGGTGTCGAGACGAGCGCCGCCGGCGCGGGAGCGGAGGCCTTTGCCGCGCCGGATGCGGCCGGCGCCTCGCGCAGCCGGCGTTCGAGGTCGGCACGTGTGTGGCCGCATGCTTCGAGCTCGGCGGTCAGCCTGTCGGTATCAGCGCGGAGCCTGTCGCGCTCGCCGCGCGTGCGGTCCAGATCACCGCGCAGGCTGTCGAGCTCGCCGCGCAGCCGACCCCAGATGAACCAGCCAACCGACACACCCACAATGAACGCCAGGAGAACGTAGAAAAAAGTGCTCATTCCCTCTCTCCAGTCCGATCCATCCGCCGCGGCCTGGAATGACGACCTCGGCGAAAGGACCATTCAATGGTTCCGCGCTTGCGGAACAGCTGGCTTCAACAGAGCTGTCGGCGCTCGGCTCTTCGCCCATGGCCAACGGCCGCATCGCATTCGCCAAATGTCGCCACCGGCCGAAGCTCGTCCCCTGGCCTGGGCTTTGCGTCCGGCTGAGCTTGAGGCGGGACGCTACCATATGACTTGCGGAAAGCTAACGGAAAAAATTCCCGGAGAGTTCTTCAAGAACAGATATTTATGCCAAGAGTAGAGCCCATTCCCAACATGTGTTCCGGCTAAACTATTCTGGCGCGGACCGAGGTCGAAGTCGCGCGTCACTTATCCAGCGCTTCCAGCTCGTCGATCAGGCCGCCGATCACGCCAAGCCCGATCTGCCAGAAGGCGGGGTTGGTGGCATCAAGACCGAACGGAGCCAGCAGCTCGGAATGATGCTTGGTGCCGCCGGCGCGCAGCATCTCGAAATACTTCTCCTGAAAGCCGCGCTCGGCATTCTGATAGACCGCGTAGAGCGAGTTCACCAGGCAATCGCCGAAGGCATAGGCATAAACGTAGAAGGGCGAATGGATGAAGTGTGGGATATAGGTCCAGAACACTTCATAGCCGTCGCGCAGCCGGATCGCCGGCCCCAGGCTTTCGGCCTGCACCTCGAGCCAGAACTGGCCGAGCCTGTCGGAGGTCAACTCGCCGTTCTTGCGCTCGGCATGCACCTTGCGCTCGAACTCGTAGAAGGCGATCTGGCGCACCACCGTGTTGATCATGTCCTCGACCTTCTGGGCGAGCATGGCCTTGCGCTCGCGCCGGTCGGTGGTCTGGTCGAGCAGCGAGCGGAAGGTCAGCATCTCGCCGAAGACGGAGGCCGTCTCGGCGAGCGTCAGCGGCGTCGAGGCCATCAGCGCGCCCTGGCCTCCGGCCAGCACCTGGTGGACGCCATGGCCGAGCTCATGCGCCAGCGTCATCACATCGCGCGGCTTGCCCATATAATTGAGCAGCACATAGGGATGCGCCGACGGCACCGTCGGATGGGCGAAGGCGCCGGGCGACTTGCCGGGCCTGACCGGCGCGTCGATCCAGTTGCGGTCGAAGAAGGTGCGGGCGATTTCGGCCATGTCGGGCGAAAAGCGCTGATAGGCCGACAGCACCGTGTCCCTGGCGTCGTTCCAGCGGATGATCGCCTGCGGGGTCTCCGGCAAGGGCGCGTTGCGGTCCCAGTGGTTCATCACCGCCATGCCGAGCCAGCGCGCCTTCATCGCATAGTAGCGGTGCGACAGGCGCGGATAGGCCTCGCGCACGGCGGCCGCCAGCGCGTCGACCACGCCGCGCTCGACGCGGTTGGCGAGGTGCCGTGAATCGGCGATGTCCTCGAAGCCACGCCAGCGGTCGGAAATCTCCTTGTCCTTGGCCAGCGTGTTGGTGATCAGCGTGAAGGTGCGCAGATTCTTGCGGAAGGTCGCGGCCAGCGCCTCTGACGCCTGGCGGCGCACTTCGCCATCGGCGTCCTGCAGGCGGTTCAGCGCCGGCTCCAACGCCAGCTCCTCGCCGCCGAGGTCGAAGCGCAGATCGGTCATCGTCTCGTCGAACAGCCGGTTCCAGGCGCCGCGCCCGGTGATCGACTTTTCGTGGAAAAGCTGCTCGACCCTATCCTCGAGCTGGTAGGGCTTGTCCTTCCTGAGGTCGAGCACCCAGGGCCGGTAGTGGCCAAAGGTTGGGTCGGCGGCGAGCGCGCTTTCGATCACGGCGTCGTCGATCAGGTTGAGCTCCAGCGCGAAAAACAGGAGATGCGCGCTGGCGTCCGTCATCTTTTCCTGGATGTCGCCATAGAGCTTGGCGCGCTGCGGATCGGCGGTGTTGCCGGCGTAGATCAGCCCGGCATAGGAGACGATGCGGCCGATCAGCTCCTCCAGCGCCTCATAGGCCTGCAAGGCTTCGCCCAGACGGCCGGCGACGCCGCGCTCGGCCTCGGCGGCAAGCGTGCCCTTCCAGCGGGTCTCGAAGCCAACAGCATCCTGCGCGGCCCTGGCAATGTCGCGCTTCAGCTCGGGCGCTTCCATGCCGGAATAGAGATCGGCGAGGTTCCATTCCGGCAGGTCGCCAAGCTCCGCGGCGCCGTGACCGGACGCAGTCGCCGAAAGCCGCCGATCAGGAATCATGCGCATCAAAAATACCTTCCAGAACAAGGGAGAAAGCAGAGGCCGGTCAAATCCTAAGGAATTCGTTCACCGGGTTTTTTGAAACCTTATTTAGAACCCTGTGCCAAGATGATCCACGGGGATTTCTCGGGCCGGGCAATTACACAGTCATGACAGGTTCCATACTCATAGTCGATGACGATCCCGTGCAGCGCAGGCTGCTCGAGGCGGCGGTGACGAAATTCGGCCACGGGGCGATCGTGGCCGATGGCGGCGAGGCGGGACTTGGCGTTCTCGACGGACCCAATGCGCGCGACGTGTCGGTGATGATCCTCGACCTCGTCATGCCTGGGCTCGACGGCATCGGCGTCTTGAAGGCGATGCGCGAGCGCGGTATCCACGTTCCGGTCATCGTGCAGACCGCGCAGGGCGGCATCGAGACCGTCGTATCGGCGATGCGCCACGGCGCCTTCGATTTCGTCGTCAAGCCGGCCTCGCCCGACAGGCTGCAGACGGCGATCTCCAACGCGCTGAAGGTCGAGGCGGTCGAAGACGAGATGAAGCGCACGTCCAGGCGGCGCGGCGGCCACCTGACCTTCAAGGACCTGATCACGCACAGCCCGGCGATGGACCGGGTGATCCGGCTCGGCCAGAAGGCGGCGGCGTCCAACATCCCGATCCTGATCGAGGGCGAATCGGGCGTCGGCAAGGAGCTGGTGGCGCGCGCCATCCAGGGCAGCGGCGACCGCCGCTCGAAACCGTTCGTCACCGTCAATTGCGGCGCCATCCCCGACAACCTCGTCGAATCGATCCTGTTCGGCCACGAGAAGGGCTCGTTCACCGGCGCCACCGACAAGCACACCGGCAAATTCGTCGAGGCGCATTCGGGCACGCTGTTCCTCGACGAGATCGGCGACCTGCCGCTCGACGTCCAGGTCAAGCTGTTGCGCGCGGTGCAAGAGGGCGAGGTCGATCCGGTCGGCGGCCGTTCGACGGTCAAGGTCGACATCAGGCTGATCTCGGCGACGCACCGCAATCTCCTGCAGCAGGTCAAGGACGGCCGTTTCCGCGAGGATCTGTTCTACCGTCTTAACGTCTATCCGATCTTCGTGCCGCCGCTGCGCGACCGCCGCGACGACATTCCCTATCTGGTCAGGCATTTCATGGAGAAGGTGGCGCCTGCCGATCCCCGTCACCGTCCGCAAGGCATCTCGGCCAGGGCGCTCGCCATGCTGCAGGCCTATGACTGGCCGGGCAACATCAGGCAGTTGGAGAACGCCGTCTTCAGGGCTTCCGTGCTGGCCGAAAGCGAGCTGCTGACGGAAGAGGAGTTTCCGCAGATCCGCGCGCAGCTGGAAGGCACCGTCAAGCTCGATGTCGAAATTGGCGCGCCAGCGCCTGAGCTGAGCGGTGACGACGACGTGGCCGGCGAGCCGGGGGTGGTCGTGGCCGAGCCCGATCCGCCGGCAAGGCTGCAGCCGCGCTTCGGGACGTTGCGGGCACTGGACGAGCGCGGCAATGTACGCGCGCTGGCCGAAGTCGAACTGGAAATGATCAAGCTCGCCATCGACCATTACAATGGCCAGATGAGCGAGGTCGCGCGCCGTCTCGGCATCGGCCGTTCGACCCTCTACAGGAAGCTCAAGGAATACGGCATCGACCCGGAAAGCGGCCGCATCGAGCGCCTTGCTTCCTGACCCGCCGAGCCCTTTTCGCAAGCTCCGGACCAGTTCCGTCCCCTGGTGCGGGCCCGCTCGGCATTGATCGCGGCGCCGGCGGCGCCGCAACGACTCGATTATGGCTGCGATCACGCAATTAAGGCCCGCGGTAACAGATCGTGTTTCGGCCAAAGGCGGAAAAATGATCTAAACCAGCAATTTACCAAGAAACGCAGTGCAATATTTTTGACGGGATATCGCCACGGTGTTACCGCATTTCGGCTTCAATAAGCGATGATTAACCATTAGGATCGATATTCGGATGTGAGAACAACACATCCGTTTGGGCAAATCCGGGGACAAACGGCAGCCTGCAAGGCCATTTGATTTGAACCAAGTCGAACGACATACAGACGGGCGGCATTATCACATGAGCGTCTGGCCGAGATGGCTGGCAGCGGTGGTTTTTGCGCTTGGTTTCCTTGCCGCGACCGGCGCCAGCGCCGAAGTTCGTTCGCTGAAGCTCTATCATCTCCACACGCACGAAAAGGCCGAGATCGTCTACAAGCGCAATGGGCGCTACGATCCCGAGGGCCTGCGCAAGATCAACATCATCCTGCGCGACTGGCGCCGCAACGAACCGACCAAGATGGATCCGCGGCTGCTCGACCTCGTCTGGGAGGCCTACCGGCAGAGCGGCGCCACCGACTACATCCAGGTCGTCTGCGGCTACCGCTCGCCGGCGACAAACTCGATGCTGCGCAGCCGCAGCCGGGGTGTCGCCGAGAAGAGCCAGCATATGCTCGGCAAGGCGATGGACTTCTATATCCCCGGCGTGCCGCTGAAGAAGCTGCGCAACATCGGTCTCAAGATGCAGGGCGGCGGCGTCGGCTACTATCCCTCGTCGGGCTCACCGTTCGTGCATATGGATGTCGGCAATGTGCGCCACTGGCCTGGCATCAGCCGCCAGGAACTGGTCGGGGTGTTCCCGAACGGCAAGACCCTGCACGTTCCGAGCGACGGCAGGCCGCTGCCGGGCTATGAACAGGCTTTGGCCGCCTACAAAGCCCGCAAGGGCGCCGGTACCCCCAACATTGAACTGGCCAGCGCCGGCGGTTCGACCAAGCGGTCCGGCGGGCTGCTTGCTGCCTGGTTTGGCGGCGGCGATGACGAGGCCGACGACAGCGCCGATGTCGCGACTGCCGCGCCTGCGCCCAAGCCGAAGAGCGTGAAGCCGGCGGCGGCCGCCAAGCGCAGCAACCCGCCTGGCATCGCGATCGTGTCACCCCAGGACGCGCAGCGCGCCAACATTCCACAGATCGCCGACGACAATTCGGCCGATTCGGAACCTGAGCAGGACACGCCGGAGACGATCATCGCGGCGCTGCCGCCAAAGGAGGTCCCGCTGCCGGACTTCGCGCCGCGACCGAAGACCGATGTCGGCCAGCAGACGCCTGAGAACGTGCCATTCGGCGTGGCCGACGCCTCGGCGACCACCGAGCAGTCGGTGGCGACGGCGCATGCGCCGGTCAACGTGCCCTTCGGCATGGCCAATCCGGCCGGCGCCGATGCCGATCCAGCGCAGGCGGCGGTCAACAACAACGTTCCGCTGCCGACCTGGCGACCCGACCGTTCGCTTCCGGCCGATCTCGCGGCGCAGGACAAGAGCGTGCTGCTGGCGCTGGCCGACACCGCCCAGCACAACAAGACCGCGACCGATGCGTTCTCGGTCCTGCCCAGCGCGCGTCCGGATGAGGCCAAGGCGGACGAAGTCAAGCCGGATGAAGTCAAGCCGGATGAAGTCAAGGCCGTTCTCGACGAGGCCAACGCCACGACCGAGGCCAGTGTCGCCAGTGGCGACTATCAGGTCGCCTCGCTCGAGCCGCGCTCGGCATTCAACGATCCGTCCGGCGTCGATGCGGCCTCCCCGCGCGACGCCATCGCCAGCCGCCCGGCCGGTTCCGATCCGGCGCTGGCAATCGGTGCCGGCGTGAAGACGACGCGCAAGGAAGCCAGGGCCAGCGCCCGCGACCTCAAGCCCGGGCCGAAGGCAATGGTGGTTGCCGCCGCGCCGCAGGCCGCGCGCTGGGCACTGAACAGCGGCGAATACGTCGCCACGGTCTCCAGCGCGACGACGGCGCCGCGCTATGCCTACAACATCGTGCATACGCCGCCGAGCGAGGTCTATACGGCAGGCTTCCAGGCCGACAACCAGTTGGCGGATGCCAACCGGTTCACCGGCAACGCCGTGAAGTTCCTCTCGGTCGCCCGTTTCCAGACCAAGTAGGCGACAGGCCAGACAATCGCAAAAGCCGCGCCGGGCGACCCGCGCGGCTTTTTGCTTTTTGGCGGGCAACGCCCGCGGAACCGTCCGCTCGGCTCTGGCTTCGACCGTGCCGGGATGCTAACGACAAGCGCCTGCTCTCCCGCTTCGTCTAATGGTAGGACAGCGCCCTTTGAAGGCGTGAATCGTGGTTCGAATCCATGAGCGGGAACCAGCGCTTGCCGACCTGTCAGCAATGGGCTCGGGCCTGCGGATCACGTCAAGCATTGGGTTCACCACAAGAAGGTCGTCGAGAAGCTCTGCAGCTGATTGCATTCCAGCAACTGGTCCGGTCGGCTCGAGCCGGCCGGGCTTTTCGTGTCCAGGACGCTACTTCGTGAGCTGGCTCGCCGCGCGCGCCAGGGCTTCGATCTCGTCCCACTTGCCGGCCTTGACCATGTCGTCGGGCGCCACCCAGGATCCGCCGACGCAGATGACGTTGGGCAGAGCAAGATAGTCGGCGGCGTTCCTGGCACTGATGCCGCCGGTCGGGCAGAACTTCACGTCAGCGAGCGGTGAGGCGAAGGCCTTCAGCGAGGCAATGCCGCCGGACTGCTCGGCAGGGAAGAATTTCAGGAAGCGCAAGCCGGCCTCGCGGGCGGCCATGATCTCGCCGGGCGTGATGGCGCCGGGCAGCAGCGGCACATCGCTGTCACTGGCCGCGGCCAGGAGCTGGCTGGTGATGCCGGGGCTGACGATGAATCTCGAGCCGGCGCGGGCTGCTTCATCGAACTGCCCGGCGTCGAGGAT
>NZ_RZSG01000246.1:0-7680 GCF_003997725.1 Mesorhizobium sp. M4A.F.Ca.ET.050.02.1.1 | reverse complement strand
CCATCGGTGCCGGTGATCGCCACGCAGCCGAAGCCCTTGCGCGAGAGTTCGACGATCGCCTCGCTCATGCCGGTGCCCGACGGCACCAGCGGCAGACGCTCGCCGACATGCATGATCTCGCGCAGCTGCGTAAGATTGGCGCCGAGCTGTCCGCCCGGGTGGAAGGTGCGGAAATGGTCTGGTGTGAAGCCCCGCGCCTCGAGCAGCGCAATGGCCAGCGCATCGCCCGTCACCAGTTGCAGCAGCGCCGATGTCGTCGGCGCAAGCCCGTGCGGACAGGCCTCCGGCGCGGGCGGCAAAAGCAGCACCACGTCGGCTGCGCGCGCCAGCGCCGAGGTCTCGCCGGACGTGATGGCGATAAGCGGGATCGCAAATCGCTTTGCATAGGCGACGATGCCCATCAATTCCTTGCTCTCGCCCGACCACGACATGGCGATGATGGCATCATCCTTGGCGATCATGCCGAGATCGCCATGATTGGCTTCCGCCGGATGGACGAAGAAGGCGGGCGTGCCGGTCGAGGCGAGCGTGGCGGCGATCTTGGAGCCGATATGGCCGCTTTTGCCGACGCCGGTGACGATGACGCGGCCCTCGATGCCCGAAATCAGCTCGACGGCGCGCGCGAATGGCGCGGCCAGCCCGTTCTCGAGCGCGGCGGCAAAAGCAGCCATGCCAGCCTGCTCGGTCGCCACGGTTCTCAGCGCCGAATCGATCGAAGCCTGCCTGTCCGGGCGCTTCTTTTCTGGGGACCCCGCATGCATGGCTGATGCGCTTAGCGCTTTGCCGCCCGCCTGTCCAACAGAAATGGCACCTGATGCAGGTCGCCCAAAAGTGCGCGGCGGTTTTGGGAAACATGCAGAAAGCAAAAAAGCCTGAAGCCCGTCGCCTGCATCCGTTTCCACGCGCCGCGCTCTAGGTTCGATCCAGGTCTTTGCCCGTGGCCCAATATCCAATGGCGCCAGCCCCGAAATCCGGGACACCGAATGCGTGAGAGAACCGCCCGCCTCAACCCTCCGTTAACCATCCCCATTTACGGTTCGGTAAGTATGGCGCGCCTGCGCCGCGCTAGCAGTGGTGACGATGACTGAGGCCCAGCCTGAAACGAAAAGAGGTCGAACGGGCAAGGCCGTCAGCACGCTGCTGCTGGCGGCGAGCGTTCTTGCCTTGCTGCGGCCGATGCCGCTCCAGGCCCAGGAAACCGAACTGCGCGGCGAGGTTTCGGAATCAGCGATCCTGTCGGACCAGCAGCGCAAGGTCAGGCAGATGAGCAGGGCTCGCGCCCAGGATCAGAACACGCCGCAGACTGCGACCGCCGACGCCCCGGCCGACGCCTATTCGCCGGCAAGTTCCGGCGCGGTGCCGGACGATACTGATGCGGCAGCCCCCGACGAAAGCATCTTCGAGCAGCCTGCCGCCACCGACGATCCGTTCGCCGACAACCCAGCTCCGCCCAAGCCGCGCCGGACCCCGACCGCCAGGCAGCGCGCCGACGCCACGGGCAAGATGGCGGACGACAAGGATACGGCTAAAAAGAACAAGACAAACGCCGCCGACAAGAAGAAGACCAAGCAGCAGACCGACGCAACAACGACCAGGGCCACTGCCGACGACACCGGCCTCACCGCAGAGGACCAGGACGGCGCCAACCGCCGCGCGGTCACCGTCGACAGCGTCGACAGGCAGAAGCTCGATCCGGGCGCGGAGCGCACCGCATCGATCGAAGGCCAGAAAAACAAGCCCGAGGACGACCCCTTCGCCGCCACAGGCATCAAGGTCGGCACCTTCGTGTTCAAGCCGACGGTCGAGCAGGGCCTCACCGCGACGTCCAACGCCGATGCCAGTAGCGGCGGCAAATCGGCGCTGCTGTCGGAGACGGCGCTGCGCTTCACCGCTGCGTCCGACTGGCGCGAGAACTCGGCCACAATCGACGGCTACGGCATTTTCCGCAACACGGTCTCGGGCCAGAAGATCAACGATGCGCAAGGCCGCATCGAAGGCCAGCTCAACGTCGACCTCGACAACGAGCTGCGCGCCATCGCCAAGCTCGGCTACGAGGCGGTGCCTGAATCAGCCTCCTCGCCGGATGCCATCGCCGGCGTCACCTCGCAGCCGCTGCGACAGACCGTCGACGGCAGCCTCGCCATCGAGAAGGATGCCGGCAAGATGCGCTACGCGCTGACTGGCGCGATCACGCATGACTTCTTCGGCGACGCCAACCTTGCGGACGGCACCACGCTGTCGCAGAGGGACCGCGCTTCGACGCTCTCCAGCGCCACCTTGCGTACCGGCTACGAGGTTTCACCGGCCATCACGCCTTTTGTCGAGGTGGAGGCCGGGCGTCGGATCTATGATCTGCGCCTCGACAGCAACTTGTACGAACGCTCCTCGACCAGGCTCGGCGCGCGCGCCGGCCTCGAACTCGACATGGACGACAAGCTGTCGGGCGAATTCTCCGTCGGCTGGCTGCGCGAAGCGATCGATGACGACCGTCTGCCGGCCAACGCGGGACCGTACGTCAACGCCGATCTCAAATGGTCGCCCGAGCGCGGCACCATCGTCGGGCTCACGGGCAGGACCACCATCGAGAGCACGACGACGGCTGGGGAAAGTGGCGATGTCCTCTACTCGGGCCGGCTTACCGGTGAGCGGCGGATCCGCGCCAATCTGACGGCGAATTCAGCGCTTGGCCTCGACTGGCGCGACTATACCGGATCCGACGGCCATGACCTGATCTTGAGCGCCGAGGCCGGGCTGACATGGTGGCTCAACCGCTATGCCGGCCTCACCACAAGGGTCAGGACGGAGAAGTTGACCAGCAACCTGCCCGGCCGCGACTATGTCGCCAACAGCGTCTTCCTGGGGCTGAAGGTGCAGCGCTGAGGACGTGCCGGAATTCAGGCCAGGCCGGCCTGAATATCGATACGCCCTAGAATGCGGCGCCGCGCCGCGCCGACGGCTGCACCTCATCCAGCAGCGTGCGGATGACGCCGGCCATGCTGGCATTCATGTCGTTGCGCCACAGCGCGAAGGCGACATTGGCCTCGACGAAGCCTTCCGGCGAGCCGCAATCGAAGGTTCGGCCCCGGTAGTGGTAGCCGTAGAAGGGCTGCCGCTTCTCCAACCTCAGCATCGCGTCGGTGAGCTGGATCTCGTTGCCGGCGCCGCGTTCCTGGCCTTCGAGGATGCCGAAAATCTCCGGCTGCAGGATATAGCGGCCGTTGATGAACAGGTTCGAGGGCGCGGTGCCCGCCTTCGGCTTCTCGACCATGCCGGTGATGCGGAAGCCGTGATGCGTGTCCTCGCCGCGGCCGACGATGCCGTATTTATGCGCTTCGGCCGGATCGCACTCCTGCACCGCGATGATGTTGTTGCCGGTCTCGGCATAGAGCTCGACCATGTCCTTCATGCAGCTCTTTTCCGACTGCATGATCATGTCGGGCAAGAGGAGTGCAAACGGTTCGTCGCCGACCAGTTCGCGCGCGCACCAGACGGCATGGCCAAGCCCCATCGGCACCTGCTGGCGAGTGAAGCTGGTCTGGCCCGGCGCCGGCTGCAGCCGCTGCAGTCGGGCAAGCTGGTCGTCCTTGCCGCGTTGGGCAAGCGTGTTGTAGAGCTCGAACTGGACGTCGAAATGGTCTTCGATGACCGCCTTGTTGCGGCCGGTGACGAAAATGAAATGCTCAATGCCGGCATCCCGCGCTTCATCGACCACATACTGGATGACCGGCCGGTCGACGACCGTCAGCATTTCCTTGGGAATTGCCTTGGTGGCGGGAAGGAACCGCGTGCCGAGACCAGCGACCGGGAAGACTGCCTTGCGAACTCTCTTCATGCTGCCAATTATCCGTTTGATTGCCTGCTCCGCAATCCCGTTCTGAGACATTTTCGCGCCGGAATCGAGACGTAAAGAACACCGGGTTACAAAACTTGCAGTGCGTAAAGCATCGTCGCGTCTTTTCGTTCCCGACCCCACCTATGGTAAACTAAATACTAACCGGGTTCGGCGATGAATGATCTTCCTGACATGAAGAAGGAGGAACAGATGTCCGTTCGCAGCACCGCAAAGCGCCTCGCAAGCGTCGTGACGGCGGCCAGCCTGTCGCTTGCCCTGCTGATGCCCGCGGGACCTGCTTTCGCCGATGCCGGATTCCGGCAATGGGTTGCCAGCTTCCGCGCCACGGCGGTGCAGAGCGGCGTCTCCGGTGCGATCTACGACCAGGCCTTCAGGAACATCACCGATGTCGATCCGGTGGTGCTGGAAAAGGCCCGCACCCAGCCCGAGTTCACGGCACCCGCCTGGGACTATTTCGACAACCGCGTGCACGACCAGTCGGTCGCCGTCGGCCAGCAGATGGCCAGGAAATGGAAGCCGTGGCTGGACAGGATCGAGGCGCGGTTCGGCGTCGACCGCAACATCCTGCTCGCCATCTGGTCGATGGAATCGAACTATGGCGAGATCCTCAAGCGCAACGACATCATGCGCAATGTCATCCGCTCGCTGGCGACACTTGGCTATGCCGACCCGCGGCGTTCGAAATTCGCCCGCACCCAGCTGATCGCGGCGTTGAAGATCCTGCAGAGCGGCGACATCGACGAAAGCCATCTCAGCGGCTCGTGGGCCGGCGCCATGGGCCACACCCAGTTCATACCGACCAGCTACCAGCATTATGCCGTCGACATGGACGGCAACGGCAAGCGCGACATCTGGAACTCGATCCCCGATGCGCTGGCGACGGCCGCCAATCTGCTGAGGAAGAACGGCTGGCAGGCCGGCAAGACCTGGGGCTACGAGGTCGTCCTGCCGGCCGGCAAGCTTCCCGCCGGCTCGAAGACGCTGGCGCAATGGCAGGCGCTTGGCGTCGTCAGGGCCAACGGCAAGCCGTTCAAGAACGGCTCCGACAAGGCGACGCTGAAAGTGCCCGACGGCCGCGGTGGGCCAGCCTTCCTGATGATCAAGAATTTCTCGGTCATCAAGGCCTACAACAACGCCGACAAATACGCGCTCGCCGTGGGCCTTCTTGCCGACGAGATCGCTGGTGGCAGCGGCCTGGTGCAGGACTGGAAACGGCCCTTCACCAAGCTGAGCTTCGAGGAGCGGCAGGAACTGCAGCAACGGCTTTCCGAGCACGGCTACTATGACGGCAAGTTCGACGGCAAGATCGGCGAGGGATCGAAAGCCGCCATCATGGCCTTCCAGGCGAAGGCCGGCTTGACCCAGGATGGCTATCCGAGCATGGAAGTGCTCAAATGGCTCCGCAAGAAATAGGACCGCTTCAGGGACGGAGGAAGTGATTGGTTTCGGCTGGGCGCATACGGGCGATCGTTCGTCGCACGCCGATCCTGATCCTGGCCGTTGGCGTCCTGATGGTGGCCGCGGCCAGCGCCTTCCACACGCCCGCCATGGCGCAGGAGGAGCAGAGCCGCGGCTGGTCGCTGCGTGACTTGCTGTTCCCGCGCCGCAGCGAGCGCATCGAGCCGCCGCTCGACATCCAGAAGGCAAGGCCGAAGGCAAAGACCAGGAAATCCAAGCCGCGCCTCCCGGCAGTGCCACAGACGCCGATCGTCGAGAAGACGCCGGATGCCCGCGTCGTGCTTGTGGTCGGCGATTTCATGGCGAGCGGTCTCGGCGAGGGCCTGGACACCGCCTTCGCCGAAAACGCTGGCGTCAGGATCGCGGTGCGCAGCAACGGCTCTTCCGGCTTCGTGCGCGATGATTTCTACAACTGGCCAGAACAGATCAAAACGCTGATCGAGACCGAGAAACCATCGGTCGTCGTCGTCATGCTCGGCTCCAACGACCGCCAGCAGATGAAAGTCGGCGACGTGCGCGAGCAGCCGCGATCCGAGAACTGGACCAAGGAATATGAGCGCCGCACCGATGCGCTGGGCAAGGCCATTGCGGAGGCCAAGGTGCCGTTCCTGTGGGTCGGCATGCCGGCCTTCCGGTTGCCGAAGATGACTTCGGACATGCTGGCCTTCAACGACATCTACCGCTCGGCCGCCGAAAAGCATGGCGGCGAGTTCGTCGATGTCTGGGACGGTTTCGTCGACGAGAACGGCGCTTTCGTCACCACCGGCCCCGACATCAACGGCCAGGCGGTGCGGCTGCGCTCGGACGACGGCATCAATGTCTCGAAGGCCGGCAAGCGCAAGCTTGCCTTCTACACCGAAAAGTCGCTGGCCAAGATCCTCGGGCTGGCCGCGCCCGGAAGCGTGACAACGGTCTCCGCGCCGGCCGGCGCCCCGGTCGAAGCGCCGGCGCCCAATGCCGCTCCGATCGTGATCGACCGCACCGTGCCGATGCTGCTCGGCGATCCGGCGCTGGACGGCGGCTCCGAGCTTCTCGGCGCGGCGGCGCCCGCCAAGGCGAATCCGAATTTACCTGGCGAGAAACTCGTCATCGAGGGCAAGGCGCCCGCTGCCTCGCCCGGCCGCGCCGACGATTTCTCCTGGCCGCCGAAAACCCAGCCCGCAACGTCAGCCGCGACACCGGATACGACGACGGCTATCAACCCTTAACGAGGTAAAACGCTCGATCCCATCAGCGCCTCGTCGATCGAGCGCGCCGCCTGGCGGCCCTCGCGGATCGCCCACACCACCAGCGACTGGCCACGGCGCACGTCGCCCGCCGCGTAAAGCCTTTCGACGCTGGTCTTGTAGTCGCGGTCATTGGCCTCGACATTCTTCGAGCGGCGGCTGTCGGTGACGATCCTCATCTGTCCGTCCAGCTCGCTCGCCACGCCGGTGGCGGCCGGCCCGGCAAAGCCGATGGCGATGAAGGCGAGATCGGCGCGGATGACGAATTCGGTGCCGGCGATCGGCTTGCGCTTCTCGTCGACCTCACAGCAGCGGACGCCGGTCAGCTGGCCGTCCTCGCCGATGAATTCAAGCGTCGCCACCTGGAATTCGCGCTCGGCGCCCTCGGCCTGCGAGGACGAGGTGCGCATCTTGGTCGCCCAGTAGGGCCAGACGGCGAGCTTGTCTTCCTTCTCCGGCGGCTGCGGGCGGATGTCGAGCTGGGTGACGCGCACCGCGCCTTGGCGGAAGGCGGTGCCGACGCAGTCGGACGCGGTGTCGCCGCCACCGACGACGACGACATGCTGGCCGCTGGCGATGATCGGATGCGAGGGCCACGCCACCGACTGGATCGGCTCGCCGCCGACACGGCGGTTCTGCTGCACCAGATAGGGCATGGCGTCATGCACGCCACCGAGATCGTCGCCCGGGATGTTGGCGGCGCGCGGCGCTTCCGAGCCGCCGCAATAGAGCACCGCGTCATGTTCGGCGAGCAGTTCGGCGACAGGCTTGTCGACGCCGACGTTGACGCCGCAATGGAAGGTCACGCCCTCGCCCTGCATCTGCTCGATGCGGCGGTCGATATAGTGCTTCTCGATCTTGAAGTCCGGGATGCCGTAGCGCATCAGCCCGCCCGGACGACTCTCGCGCTCATAGACGTGCACGTCATGGCCGGCGCGGCCGAGCTGCTGGGCCGCCGCCATGCCGGCCGGGCCGGAGCCGATGACGGCGACGCGCTTGCCGGTCTTCTTCTCCGGCGGATAGGGCCGGATATGGCCGGTCTCGTAGGCCTTGTCGGCGATCGCCTGCTCGACCGTCTTGATGGCGACCGGAATGTCCTCGAGGTTCAGCGTGCAGGCTTCCTCGCACGGCGCCGGGCAGATG
>NZ_RZSG01000245.1:0-7717 GCF_003997725.1 Mesorhizobium sp. M4A.F.Ca.ET.050.02.1.1 | reverse complement strand
GTAGCGGGTGGCCCGGCCGGCTGGCAACGGGGACGCCGGTCAACCAGCCGTTCACCAAGCAAGATAGGCAAACCTTAAGCGGAAATTGCGAGACTTGACGCAAGGTCAAGGTGATGAAACGCCGGAGGCTTTCCGATGGAACTGAACTACGACTTCGAATTCCAGTCGATTTTTCCGAAGGCCGTCTGGCTCGTTCCCGAGTGCAAGCGTTTGCTGGACGAGGTTGGTATCGCCCATAACGTCCAGGGAAACCATGTCCCGGCCTTTGTCGATCCCGCGACCATCGTCGCCCTTCGGCGCGAGCCCGACAAGATCAGGACGATGATGCTGGAGGCCGGCTGGAGCCTGCTGCCCTATGAGGGCGAAGCCTCGCCGGAAAAGGCGCAGTTCCTGATCCCGCAATTGCTGGAGATCCATGCCAAGGCTGAAAGCCGCGCCTGTGATGCCCACGCCGCCAAATATGCGGTCTTTGATCTCTTCGGCTTCACTAAGAAGCTGACCATGGGCGAGCTCATCGGCGCCGACGGCAGCCCGACCTGTTCGGAACTGACCCGGCATCGAATGCAGGGCGCGCGGCCGGCATCCGGCTTCGAGATCTACAAGGCGCTGATGGCGATGGCGGGCGACGAGAGAAATCATCCCACCGCCGAGCTCGCCGCGCCGCCGCCGCCAGTCAAGCCGGCCGCACCGACGTCCGGCCCGTTTGCGCGCGTCGCCCGCGTGTTTGGACGGCGGCAAAACTGACACGTGTCCGAAATCGCGGCGGAATTCATGATAGTCTCGCCGCTCGCTTGGTGGCAGAGAGAGCCGAGCGGGCTCTTCTGCGCCCTGGCAACGGAGGCATGGCGATGTTTGCGGCAAAGACCATCGAGAGCACGGACAAGGCGGCCTTCTACAATGAACTCGCCGCGCAGCTGAAGGCGTTGCTCGACGGCGAGCGCGACTCGATCGCCAACGCAGCCAACACCTCGGCGCTGATCTACCAGATGGTGCCCGACCTCAACTGGGCCGGCTTCTACTTCCTGCAATCGGATGAAGAGCTAGTGCTCGGACCCTTCCAGGGCAAGCCGGCCTGCGTACGCATCGCCGTGGGCAAGGGCGTGTGCGGCACGGCGGTTGATTTGGGCATGTCGATGCTGGTCAAGGACGTCCACGATTTTGCCGGCCACATCGCCTGCGACGCGGATTCGCGCTCGGAACTGGTGGTGCTGCTCAGGGACAATGACGGCGTCTTCGGCGTGCTTGACCTCGACAGCCCGCTGCCCGGCCGCTTCGACAAGGACGACCAGGCCGGCATCGAGAAGCTGGCCGCGATCTTTGTCGCGGCAAGCTCCTTCGAGGATAAGGGCATTGATATTCAGATGAGGCCGGCCTGACCTGAATCTCAACATGCCCACTAGGCGAACTTCACCAGCGTCAGACTAAACGCTGCGATGAACAGGAAGGCCGAGAAGGCCAAGACGAGTGGGCGCAGGCCGCGCGAGCGGAGCTGCGAGATGTCGGCCTGGAGGCCCATGGCGGCGAGCCCCATGGTCAGCATGATCTGGGTGGCCAAAGCAATCGCCGAATGCACTGCGGCCGGCATGGCGACCAGGCTGTTCAGCCCCACCACCGCGACGAAGGCGACGACGAACCACGGCATCGGCGGCTTCGCGGCCGAGCTGTCGGCGTTGCCGCGGCGTGCCATCAGGCCGAGCGTGATCACCATCGGCGCCAGCATGGCGACGCGCGTCAGCTTGGCGACGGTCGCCGTCTCGCCGGCCTGGGCGCCGTCCTGGAAGCCGGCGCCGATAACTTGCGCCACCTCATGGATTGACGCGCCGGCCCACAAGCCGAAAGCGTGCTGGTCGAGGCCGAGCACCGGCGCCAGCAGCGGGAAGCCGAGCATGGCGACGGTGCCGAACAGCGTGATCGCGGCAACCGCGTAGGTGACGTCCTCGTCGCGCGCCTCGGTGACGATGTTGGTGGCGACGATCGCCGAGGCGCCGCAGATCGAGGTGCCGGCGGCGATCAGTTGCGCCAGCTTGCGGTCGACGCCGATCAGCCGGCCGAGCGTGATTGTGAAGACGAAGGTGGCGCCGAGTGTGGCCGCAATGATGCCGACGCCGCCAATGCCGATCGCCGCGACCTGGCCGAGCGTCAGCTGGAAGCCGAGCAGCACGATGGCGAAGCGCAGCAGCCGGCGCTGCGCAAAGGCGATGCCGGCCTTGGCATGGGCGGGCGTGCCGAGCACGTTGGAATAGATCATGCCGGCCACCACGGCGAGGATCATCGGGCTGAGCAGGGCAAAGCCGGAGACATTGCGCGCCGAATAGGCGACGCTGGTGATCATCGCCGCCAGCACAAGCCCCGGGACGACGCCGGACGAGATCGAAGTCAGGGCAGAGCTACTGCCGGTGGAGGTCAGGCCGTTTGGAAGATTGTTCGCGGTGGCGGGCAGGACGGGCAAAGGGGTTCTCCAGGCGCCTTCGTCGTGGGAATGCCATTCCGAAACCAATCTTTCCAACGAATTGTTTGAGTTATAATGATCGAGTTTTCCGAACGATTGAGCACGGTCCTGTCTTAATAGACGTCGTTTTCCCGAAACCGCCGCATTGTCTTGGGCGGTATCGATGGCGAATTCCACACGCTGGCTCAATCACCGCCGCTTGCGTTTGACAGGGCGGCTGCCGCATCGTTATTTCTGGCCGTATACGACGATCACTCGCCACAAGCGAAGCCCGCTGGCCCACAGGGAGCGAAAAGCATGTCTCACAATCTGCAGTTCTACATCGACGGCGCCTGGGTCGATCCGGTGGTGCCCAATAATCTCGATGTCATCGATCCGTCCACCGAGGACGCCTTCGCGCAGATTTCGCTCGGCACCAAGGCCGATGTCGACAAGGCGGTAGCCGCCGCCAGGCGCGCCTTCAACAGCTTCGGCTTCACCTCGGTTGAGGAGCGCCTCGATATCCTCAACCGCGTCATCGAGGTCTACAAGAAGCGCAGCAAGGACCTGGCGCTGGCAATCTCGCGCGAGATGGGCGCGCCGCGCCAGATGGCGCTGGACAGCCAGGTTGGCGTCGGCCAGGCGCATCTGGAGAAGATGGCCGAGGTGCTGAAGAGTTTTCAGTTCCGCCACGTGAAAGGCTCCTCGCTCATCGTCAAGGAGCCGATCGGCGTCGTCGGCCTGATCACGCCATGGAACTGGCCGCTCAACCAGATCACCTGCAAGGTCGGCCCGGCGCTCGCCGCCGGCTGCACCATGGTGCTGAAGCCGTCGGAGATCGCGCCGCTCGACGCCATCATCTTCGCCGAGATCATCGACGAGGCCGGCGTGCTGAAGGGCGTCTTCAATCTCGTCAACGGCGATGGCCCGACCGTCGGCCAGGCGCTGGCCAGCCATCCCGATGTCGACATGATGTCGTTCACCGGCTCGACCCGCGCCGGCATCCTGGTCGCCAAGGCCGCCGCCGACACGGTCAAGCGCGTGCATCAGGAGCTCGGCGGCAAGTCGGCCAACATCCTGTTCCCCGATGTCGATCTCGAAAGGGCCGTCACCAAGGGCGTCGCCGGCTGCTTCGGCAACAGCGGCCAGTCCTGCAACGCGCCGACCCGCATGTTCGTGCCGCGCGACCGTCACGACGAGGCGGCCGCCTATGCTAAAACGGCGGCGGAAAAATTCACCGTCGGCCCGGCCGACGCGCCCGGTTCAAAACTCGGCCCGGTGGTCAGCCAGCTGCAGTTCGACAAGATCCAAGGGTTGATCCAGAGCGGCATCGACGAAGGCGCGACGCTTGTCGCCGGCGGCCGCGGCCGCCCGGCCGAGCTCAACCGCGGCTACTATGTCCGCCCGACCGTCTTCGCCGACGTCATCCACGACATGCGCATCGCCACCGAGGAAATCTTCGGGCCGGTGCTGGCGATCATGCCCTACGACACGGTCGAGCAGGCGGTCGAGCAGGCCAACGACACCGTCTTCGGCCTTGCCTCCTACATCCAGGCCAAGGACATCGAGAAGGCGCGCCAGGTCGCCGCCCGCATGCGCTCCGGCAACGTCTACATCAACTACCCGACCTGGGACGCCGGCCTGCCCTTCGGCGGCTATAAGCAGTCCGGCAACGGCCGGGAGTATGCCGAGTATGGGCTTGAGGATTTTCTCGAGATCAAGGGCATCGCGGGGTACGAGGCGGCGGAGTAGGGTTCGCTTGATCGGCGACGCCGCAACGGCCCGGGTGCAATCTAAGAAAGGCGTGGTATTGGCCCCGTTCTTTTCATTCGCTGCAGTCGACTGTTTACTGCCGCCGTCCTCCCGCGCCTTTGTCTCACTTATCCCGAATGCACGAGGGTAAACCGCCCCTTCCATAAATATGCAAATATTCTTGGGGGCAGTAGTCTATCCACGAGGCCGGCTCTTGCTCGTTCTCGGAGGTTCCAGCATCCTGTTCGGCTGGGGGCCTGGCGAATGTCAATTGAAATCGCGGAAGAGGTCAATCTAAGCTCGCCAAGTGCGGAGAGCGACAATGAGGAGCTTAACATTGACCGTTTCGCGCTCTCGTCATTTCGTCACATCGCTGACCAAGACTATATCAGTGCGCGTCTCAGCCACCGTGCTCGGTTGTTTCCGCAGTTCCTCTGGCAAAGCCAGCAGTGCCTAGAAAAGTATGCAAAATTTCTGCTGCTCCTGCATCGAGTAAAGGCAAGAAGGATTGGACATAGCCTGGAACGAGCATTTGCGCTTCTGGACGCAAGATTGCCCTTTCCAATCCAACTATCCGATGGCACCAGACGCTTCGTTGTCTATATCGATAATATTGGCCGCTGGCGCTACCTTGAAGGTTCCCAATTTGTCACCGGGGATGAGCTGCATAGACTCGATCGTGCTGTTTGGGAGCTCCGCAGATACTGTCAACGGAGACTAGCTCGCAGCCCATCTGGCGAGGCTACACCTGCACAGCGCCAACCTTGGTTGAAAGAAGTCGCAGATGCGGAGGCGAATCGCCAAGCGTTTCGGCTTAGTTCAGGATTTATCGAGCGCATACTCGACGACGAAAAACACCCGGCCCGCTCTGGCTTGGTTTGGAAGAATCTCTGCTTTGGCAAGCGCAAGCGGGACCGGATCTTCAAAGTTCCCATGCCGGTAAATTTTACCAACTCGGCCCTTTGGCTCTATCCGGAAATTATTGATCGAGTCGAACAATACGTTCATGTGCCGAAGGAAATTGCCGCAGCCTGCCGTGAGGCGATTAGTGAGCGCGCAGCGCAAGGGCAATTGACCACAAACCAAACATGAAGATGGCCAAGCCTACTAAACGTCCCATCGACCGAAAACGAGAGTCTGGTTTTTCGATGTCCTTTGGCGAGAAGGATGACGGGACAGCTGTTCTTGATGCGATCCCAATTTCTGATGCGGCCTATATTGTAACACAAAAGGCCATCTACGTGGTCAAGCTTGCCGATCAGATTGACCCAGATCGAACAAACATAAATATCCCAAACACTCAGCAATTGTTTGCCCCCGCCGGGTCGGAATCCGACATCGTGGCTCTGACCCTTTTGTCAGCCGGGCAGCTTTTCACAAAAGCATATTTTCCCGACGCAAAAGTTCGAGACGCAGTCATTTCGATTGCCGCTGATATCATGATCGAGCTGCTTGCGGCGCAGGAAATCCTAGAGCAATTGGTAGCAGCAGAAGACAAGCAAATTGAAGCGGTAAAGGCGGCAAACGACTCCACCAGGTTACCAGCTGTTCCGGACGTTATTGCTCGAGCAAAGACTTTCATCCAGAAGTCAGAGCATGCGCTACAGGCCATATTTCGCCTCCCGACCCTATTCTATGGCCGGCAGATGAAGGCCGCTGGAATGTGGCCTGATGCGTTCACTAAGGCGCTTGAGGGAGAATTCGACGCAAACGATATGATAGTAGGGTTTGCGAGAGAGATTGCCGAATTTGCGCGTCAGCTCCGCAACATACGTCATTGCGTTGAGCATCCGAAGGTCGATCAGCGGATCGTTGTGCGCGATTTTCATCTGCACACAGACGGCACAATCAGCCGTCCGACGATTGAGGTTGTTAATTCCAAGACACCGCTCGACGAAGGCGACTTGACCACGTTCATGTCAGTTTGGATTGCTAGCTTGGCGAACATTACAGAGTCGATGCTTTTGCATCTTGCCGGAAAAAATCACGCCGCGTTGGGCAATTTTCCGGTCGGCGTCGGAATAATTCCGGAGGACCAAAGACGCATGCCAAAAGTCCGGGCCGGATATCTGATAAACATCGGGGGCAACTGGCAACGGCTGGGGTAGACGCGGGGAAGGCTCTTTGATGGCGATGGTACCCCTTTTGCTACCGCCTCCATCCCGCATTGCACAATCCCCCCGCTTCGACATATTGAAGCCATGGTCCGTTCCTCGCTCGCCGTCCTTGTGATCGACGAAAACCGCATCCGCGCCTCGATTATTGAGGCCGGGTTGCGAGAGGCCGGGCATGAGCGGGTGACGGTCATCCATGACGTCGCCGGCATCGCGCGGCGCATTGCCGAGATCGAGCCGGACGTCATCGTCATCGACCTCGAGAATCCCAACCGCGACATGCTCGAGAACATGTTCCAGCTGTCGCGCGCGGTGAAGCGGCCGATCGCCATGTTCGTCGACCGCTCCGACCAGGCCTCGATCGAGGCGGCGGTGGAGGCTGGCGTCTCGGCCTATGTCGTCGATGGCTTGCGGCAGGAGCGCGTCAAGCCGATCCTCGACATGGCGGTGAGCCGCTTCAACGCCTTTTCGCGCATGGCGCGCGAACTGGAGGAGGCGCGCAGCGAACTGGAGAGCCGCAAGGTCATCGACCGCGCCAAGGGCATTTTGATGAAATCGCGCGGTCTCTCCGAAGAGGCGGCCTACGCGCTGCTGCGCAAGACGGCGATGAACCAGAACCGCAAGATCAGCGATATCGCCCAGAGCCTGGTGACCGCCGCCGGGCTGCTCGGGCCGCTGGAGGACGAATGAGCATGGCCGCTGCGCACCAGGTCACCGCCGGCTTCATGCCGCTCTTCGACAGCGCCGTGCTGGTCGCCGCCGGCGAGCTGGGCTTTGCCGCGCGCGAGGGCGTCGAGCTCGTCCTGCACCGCGAAACCTCATGGGCCAACATCCGCGACCGCATCGCCATCGGCCATTTCGACGTCGCTCACATGCTGGGGCCGATGCCGCTCGCCTGCAGCCTCGGCCTCACGCCCATCGCCTCCGAGACGATCGTGCCGTTCTCGCTCAGCCTCGGCGGCAACTGCGTCACCGTCTCCAACGCGGTGTGGGGCGGCATGGCGGCGCATGGCGCGGAACCCGATCTCGATCCCGCGCGGGCAGGGGCCGCTCTTGGCGCGCTGATCCGCGAGCGGGCGACTGCGGGCCGCGAGCCGCTGCGTTTCGCCGTCGTGCATCCGCATTCCGGGCACAATTACGAGCTGCGCTACTGGCTCGCCGCCTGCGGCATCGATCCCGAGCGCGAGATCGAGATCGTCATCGTGCCGCCGCCCTTCATGGCCGATGCGCTGGCCGCCGGCCGCATCGATGGCTACTGCGTCGGCGAGCCCTGGCACAGTGCCGCGGTCGCCGCCGGCACCGGCCATATCGTCACCGTCAAGGCGCTGCTCTGGCGCAACAGTCCGGAGAAGGTCGTCGGCGCGCGCAAGGCCTGGGCCGAAGAGAACCCGGAAGCGCTGGCGGCGCTGCTGAGGGCCCTGCA
>NZ_RZSG01000244.1:0-7770 GCF_003997725.1 Mesorhizobium sp. M4A.F.Ca.ET.050.02.1.1 | reverse complement strand
TCTATGAGTTAACTAACTATTTGAAATAATTAACTTATTAGAAAAATTCTGGCGGAGAGAGCGGGATTCGAACCCGCGTTACGGTTTCCCGTAAACACACTTTCCAGGCGTGCGCCTTCAACCACTCGGCCACCTCTCCGTCCTTGCACGAGCGCACCGGCTGGTTTTGCCGCGCGGGTTGGGGATATGCAGTCCCTTGGGAATTTCGCGCGGTATTTCCGCACCTCGAGCGCCCTCAACCGGCGGACACTCAATCCCGGCGCCCATAGCCGTCGAAGCAAGAGGCGCGGGGCTCATCTAGTCGATCCCGCGGCGAATGCCAAGCCATAATGGCGCTTTGTCGGCTTTGCCGCATAAGGGACCGTTCGCGCGGCCGCCGCCACGGCTTTGCCACGCCCCGCGGCCGAATGATGTGCACAGACCGGGCGGCACAGCCTGTCATTGCTTGACTTCGCCATCCGTCCGCTGTCCTTGTGGACACAAGGCTTTGCGGGGGCACAGTCCGGAGATGACTTCGACCAACCAGGGGCCGGCGGCGCGGCCGGAGAGCGGGCTGTCCTACGTGCCCGTGGCGTGGCTCGTCATCGTCATGGCCAGGTCGGTCTATGGCCTGATGTCGACATGGCGGTTGGTCGGCGATTCCAGCCTGCCGGAAAGCGTCTTCTTCCTTATCTATGGCGGCCTTGTCGCAGGCATCGTCACCATCCTTTGGGGGCTTTACCTGCTCGGTCTTGCCTTCAATCGCTCGGCGCGCTTCCCGCCCCATTTCACCATCTGGCAGGTCGCGACCATCCTTTGGCTGCTGGCGCAGCAGGCCTATGTGCTACTGACGCCCGACTTCGTCTTCTCGGCGAGGAGCCTTGTCTTTACCGGCGGCGAGATCGCGATCGGCCTGCTTTGCCTCTACCTGCTGCGCCGCGGTGCCGGTGCCGATGCGGTCTATGCCAATGCGGAAACCGAGAGCCCGCCGGTGCTGGTTTCGGTGGTGGCGGCCTTGCTCGGCATCATCCTTGGCGCGGCGATCGGCGCCTGCGCCGGCTTTGCCGCGGGCTCGCTGATCGCGGATGCCAGCGACATGAGCTGCTTCGAGGGCGCCTGCGGCTATTTCGCCGTGTTCATCGGCCTCGCCGGGCTGATCATCGGCGCCATCGCTGGCGGGGTATTCGCGGTCTGGCGCGTCAATCGACGCAAACGCAAGCCGGCGGTATAGCTCAAATTCGTGTGTGACGATTGCCGGCGGCGCGCGCTCGCTCTATTTCTCTGACGGGGAAGGGACGAAACCCGGGTCTGTGACGGCCCGGTTTCGTCTTGGGGAGGAAGTCTCGATGCTACGTTTCATCTTTCGTCTCGCGGCGATGGTCGCGCTTTCGGTTTCCGTCATCATGGCGGTGGTCGACGTGACGCGCTCGGTGGCGGCCTCGGCGCTGGTCATGACCCCGCTCAATACGAGTTGGTTGGCGGTATCACCCGACACCCGCGCAGCCTTCGAGACCTACGTGCGCGACAAGGCCAGCCCGCTTCTCTGGGACGGCGTCATTGCCTGGGTGCTCGGCCAGCCCGGTTTCGCGGTGTTCGCGATGGTGGCCTTCCTGTTTTATGCCATCGGTTACCGGCGGCAGCGGCGGGGGGGCGCGTTCGCTCCGACCTGATGGTCCGCGGTGTGCCATCCGACGCCCAAGCCGGCCGGCGAACCGAATGATGCGCCGCGCCGCATGCCGGCGCGATGCTTTTCCAAAAGGTCAAAATTCCACGTGAATTTTGTTTCGGGCCGTGCCAGATTGGCCGCGAGCGGGAGGGGCATACTTCCTGCCAGACGTCGTCTGCCCGCCGGAGAACCGGGCTGGCAGGCGGTGCGTAACGGAAAAATAACCGACAGGGTGTGGATCACATGAAACGTATCGTTCTTGGCCTTTTGGCCGCAACCGCAATGGTTCTTCCGGCTTTCGCCGCGGATATCCAGCCGGCGATTCTCTACGATCTCGGCGGCAAGTTCGACAAATCGTTCAACGAGGCATCCTATAACGGCGCTGAGAAGTTCAAGACCGAGACCGGCATCGCCTATGTCGAATTCGAAGTCTCCAACGCCACCCAGCGCGAGCAGGCGCTGCGCCGCTTCGCCGAGGACGGCCGCAATCCGATCGTCATGGCCGGCTTCTCCTGGGCGGACGCACTGGACAAGATTGCCACCGAATTTCCCGACACCAAGTTCGCCATCATCGACATGGTCGTCGACAAGCCCAACGTCCGCTCCGTCGTCTACAAGGAGCAGGAAGGCTCCTATCTCGTCGGCGTTATGGCGGCGATGGCCTCGAAGTCCAAGAAGGTCGGCTTCATCGGCGGCATGGACATCCCGCTGATCCGCAAGTTCGGCTGCGGCTATGTCGGCGGTGCCAAGTCGGCCGGCGCCACCGAGGTGATCCAGAACATGACTGGCGACACGCCGGCCGCCTGGAACGATCCGGCCAAGGGCGGTGAGATCGCCAAGACGCAGATCGACCAGGGCGCCGACGTGATCTACGCGGCGGCCGGCGGAACCGGCGTCGGCGTGCTGCAGGCGGCGGCCGATTCCGGCAAGCTCGGCATCGGCGTCGATTCCAACCAGAACGGGCTGCAGCCCGGCAAGGTGCTGACCTCGATGGTCAAGCGCGTCGACGTCGCCGTCTACAACACCTTCATGGATGCCAAGAACGACAAGTTCACCGCCGGCATCAACGACCTCGGCCTCAAGGAAGGCGGCGTCGACTACGCCATGGACGACAACAACAAGGCGCTCGTCGACGATGCCATGAAGACAGCAGTCGAAAAGGCAAAGGCCGACATCATCGCCGGCACCGTCAAGGTGCACGACTACATGTCGGACAATGCCTGCCCGTATTGATCGGCGCTGATCTTCAGCAATGCGGACCGCCGGGTGCAAACCCGGCGGTCTTGTTTTTCGCGGAATGCATAGTCATGGCAGAAGTGTGCCCTCGGCTGACCAAGCGCCGGTCAGGTAGCCGAGCGCGAAGGCGGCCACCAGCGCCATGGCAACGACAAACCCGCGCCGGCCGCCAAGGGCGTGCAGGCCGACGTCGTAGGGCGGACGCTCCAGCCTGCGAATGACGGGTGGCCGCGCTTCCGCGCGGCTGTCGCCGCTGCCAACGCCGGCAAGCCGCATCTGCGGCAATTCGGCGATGCGCTAGGTGAACAGATTCCAGCGTTTGTCGGTCGCCCCGTCCGCCGGCGCGGCGGGGTCGAAGGCACGCATGCGCTCGGCCAGGCGCTGCACCGCGTCGCGGAAGGCGGGGTCGATTTCGAGGTCGCGTTCGGCGCGCCGGCGCTCGATGTCGTTCATCAGGCCGAACACATAGTCGCCGGCGCGGGCGATGCGGTCGCTTTCACTGGCCATCACGCTTCTCCCTCCCTCACCAATGCGGCGGCTTGGTGACCGGCACGTCGGACGCGGCCTGCTCCTCCAGGGCCAGGAAGCGGTCGGTGAGCGCGCTGAGCTTACGCTCCATTCGCTCGATCACCTTCCACTGCTCGGCGATCTGGCCTGAAAGTTCCTCGATGGTCTTTTCCTGCTCGGCGGCGCGGATTTCCAGCGTCGTCAGCCGGTCGGCAGGCATGATCATTTCAAAACCCCGGTCAGTTGCGCTCACAGGCGACGTATCCGTCGCGTTCCCCACATTAGCGAATGTGAAGGTCCCGGCCACGTTCGAAATTGACAAGCGCGCGGGGATTTGTCGAGAGTGGACAACCCTCCGGCCAATTGGCACGGGCGGGGCAGCATGCTAGGCGTTTTGACCAAGCGATAAAAAAACTGAGTGGGACAGGCTGCATGGCGCAAGCCGCAATCGAGCTGATCGGCATCAACAAGAGTTTTGGCGCCGTGCGCGCCAACCGCGATATCAATCTGGAGGTCGCGCGCGGCACCATCCACGGCATTGTCGGCGAGAACGGCGCCGGCAAGTCGACGCTGATGTCGATTCTGTACGGCTTCTACCAGGCCGACAGCGGCGAGATCCGCGTCGGCGGCCAGCCGGCGTCGATCAAAACGCCGAATGACGCCATCGCGCTCGGCATCGGCATGGTGCACCAGCATTTCATGCTGGTCGACAATTTCTCGGTGCTGGAAAACGTCATCCTCGGCGCCGAGAGCGACGCATTGCTGAAGAGCAGCATCGCCAAGGCGCGCTCGGAGCTGGAGCGGCTGGAACGCGAATACGGGCTGGAAGTCGATCCCGACGCGATCATCGAGGAACTGCCCGTCGGCCTGCAGCAGCGCGTCGAAATCCTCAAGGCGCTCTATCGCGGCGCCGAGATCCTGATCCTCGACGAGCCGACCGGCGTCTTGACGCCGGCCGAGGCAGACCATCTGTTCCGCATCCTCAAACAGCTGAAGGATCAGGGCAAGACGGTGGTGCTGATCACCCACAAGCTGCGCGAGATCATGGCCATCACCGACACGGTCTCGGTGATGCGCCAGGGCACGATGGTGGCAACCAGGGTGACAAAGGAGACCACGGTCGGGGAACTGGCCGAGCTGATGGTCGGACGGCGTGTGCTGCTCAGGGTGGAGAAGGGCGAGGCGGAAGCCGGCGCCGTCAAGCTCGCGGTCAAGAACCTGACGGTCAAGGATTCGCGCGGCGTCACCATGGTCGACGACGTCTCCTTCGACCTGCGCGCCGGCGAGATCGTCGGCATCGCCGGCGTCGCCGGCAACGGGCAGTCCGAACTGCTCGAGGCGATTTCCGGCATCCGCCATGCCGTCTCCGGCTCGGTCATGCTCGACGGCAAGCCGATCGACCTGACCGGCAAGGCCGATCCCGGCGAACTGCGCGACCGCGGGCTCGCCCATGTGCCGGAGGACCGGCACCATGTCGGCCTGGTGCTGGCCTTCGAGGAGAACGAGAACTCGATCCTCGGCTATCACGATGACGAGCGCTATCTGAAGGGGCCGCTGCTCGACATCGACGCCATCCGCAACAACGCCAAGGACAAGATCGCCAAATACGACATCCGCCCCGCCGGCTGCCGGCTGAAAACGGCCAATTTCTCCGGCGGCAACCAGCAGAAGATCGTGCTGGCGCGGGAAATGGAGCAGGATCCGGGCGTGCTGATCGTCGGCCAGCCGACGCGCGGCGTCGATGTCGGCGCAATCGAATTCATCCACAAGCGGCTGATCGCCATGCGCGACCAGGGCAAGGCGGTGCTGGTGGTGTCGGTCGAGCTGGACGAGATCCGCTCGCTCTCCGACCGCATCCTGGTGATGTTCGCCGGCCGCATTGTCGGCGAGCGCGGTCCGGAAGCGACAGAAGGCGAGCTCGGCCTGCTGATGGCCGGCGTCGAGCAGCGGGAGGCCGCGGAATGAGCACGCCCTACGCCAAGCTTCCGGCCTGGGCCGATTACGGCCTGATCCCGGTGATCAACCTGTTCGTCGCTTTCGTCGTCGCCGGCTTCGTGGTGGTCCTGGTCGGAGAAAACCCGTTCCGCGCCGCGGTCATCCTGGTCCAGGGCGCCTTCGGCAAGGGGACGGGCATCGCGTTCACGCTCTTCTACGCCACCACCTTCATCTTCAGCGGGCTGTCGGTGGCGGTCGCGGCGCATTGCGGCCTGTTCAACATCGGCGGTGAGGGCCAGGGCTACATAGCCGGGCTCGGCATCGGCGTCGTCTGCCTCGCCTTCGACAGCATTCTGCCATGGTGGCTGACCTTTCCGCTGGCGATCGTCGCCGCCGCGGCGATGGGGGCGCTGTGGGCGCTGATCCCGGCCTATCTGCAGGCCCGGCGCGGCTCGCACATCGTCATCACCACCATCATGTTCAACTTCATCGCCGCCAGCGTCATGGTCTACGCGCTGGTCGGCTTCCTGAAGCCGCTCGGCTCGATGGCGCCGCAGACGCGCACCTTCCTCGACGGCGCGCAATTGCCGAAGCTCAACTGGGTGATCGAACTGTTCGGCGCCAAGATTCGCTCGGCGCCGCTCAACGTCTGCTTCCTGCTTGCGCTGCTGATGGCGTTCCTGGTCTGGCTGCTGATCTGGCGCACCAGGCTGGGCTACGAGATGCGCACCTATGGCCACAGCCCGAAGGCGGCGCGCTATGCCGGCATTTCGGAAACGCGAATCGTCATTGTCGCGATGATGATCTCGGGCGCGCTGGCCGGCATGATGGCGCTGAACCCGACCATGGGCGACCAGCACAATGTCGCGCTCGATTTCGTCTCCGGCGCCGGTTTCGTCGGCATCGCGGTGGCGCTGATGGGACGTCTGCATCCGGTCGGCATCGTGCTGGCGGCGATCCTGTTCGGCATGCTCTACCAGGGTGGCGCCGAGCTTGCCTTCGAGATGCCGGCGATTTCGCGCGACATGATCGTCATCATCCAGGGCCTGGTCATCCTGTTCGCCGGCGCGCTCGAACATATGTTCCGGCCCTATGTCCAGGCGCTGTTCGCTTCGGTCAGCCCAAAAGCGGTCGGCATCGAAGCGGTCAAGGGGAAGGGCGCCTGAGATGGATTTCTTCATCGCCATTGTGCAGATACTCGACTCGACCATCCGCCTGTCGGTGCCGCTGCTCCTGGCATGCCTCGCCGGCCTCTATTCGGAGCGCGCGGGCGTCTTCGATATCGGGCTCGAGGGCAAGATGCTTGTCGGCGCCTTCGCCGGCGCCGCCGCCGCCTCGGTGCTGCACTCGGCCCTGCTCGGCCTCGGCACGGCCATCCTGATCTCGGTCGCCTTCGCCATGGTGCACGGCTTCGCCTCCATCACCCATCGCGGCAACCAGATCGTATCCGGCGTGGCGATCAACTTCATCGCCGCCGGCTCGACCATCATGCTCGGCCAGCACTGGTTCCAGCAGGGCGGCCGCACGCCGGCGCTGGCGCCGGGCGAGCGCTTCGAGGCGATCATCTGGCCCGGCGCAGACGCGGTCCGCGACGTGCCGATCATCGGACCGATCTATTCGGAGCTGATCTCCGGCCACTCGATACTGGTCTATTTCGCCTTCCTGATGGTGCCGTTCGCCTGGTGGGTGCTCTACCGCACCCGCTTCGGCCTCAGGCTGCGCGCCGTCGGCGAAAACCCAGCCGCCGTCGACACGGCCGGCATCTCGGTCGCCTGGCTGCGCTACCGGGCCCTGATCTGCACCGGCATCCTAACCGGGGTTGCCGGCGCCTATCTGTCGATGGTGCAGAATGGCGGCTTCGTGAAGGACATGACCGCCGGCAAGGGCTACATCGCGCTGGCGGCACTCATCTTCGCCAAATGGAAGCCGGTCAACGCCATGTTCGCCTGCCTTTTGTTCGGCTTCCTCGACGCGCTGTCGATCCGCCTGCAAGGCACGCCGTTGCCAATCATCGGCAAGGTGCCGGTGCAGTTCATGCAGGCGCTGCCCTATGTGCTCACCGTGATCCTGCTTGCCGGCTTCATCGGCAAGGCGATCCCGCCGCGCGCCGGCGGCGTGCCCTATGTCAAGGAACGCTGAGGCAAACGCGGAAGCGAACCGGCTTTTGGACAAGATCGTGGGAGAGAACAACTGAATGTCGCATGATCTGTTCGAGGCGGCCAAGGCTGCGATGGCCAAGGCCTATGCGCCCTATTCGAAATTTCCGGTGGGCGCGGCATTGCGCACCGAGGATGGGCGCGTCTTTGCCGGCGCCAACATCGAGGTGGCCTCCTATCCCGAGGGCTGGTGCGCCGAAACCACCGCGCTTGGCCACTACATCATGGGCGGCGGCGGCAAGATCACCGAGATCGCGGTCATTGCCGAGCGCATGGCCACATGCTCGCCCT
>NZ_RZSG01000243.1:0-7787 GCF_003997725.1 Mesorhizobium sp. M4A.F.Ca.ET.050.02.1.1 | reverse complement strand
CTCCTTCGTTCTTCGATTGCGAGGGCAACCCAAAGGTGAATCGGCCGGCAATTTTGCCGCCGCAACGAAGGCTTCACAAAAATCGTGCCAGTTGCTCCGCGGCAAGCTCTGAACATCTTTGGCTCTGTTCATTGCTTTACGCGTGAGTGCATCGCGAACTCAGGCGCCCTTCCTGTGACGCGGACGCGACAAATCCGACAGTAAGTGTCGGTTGTCGGACGTCTCCCCAGCAATCGAGCATAAGAGACGTCGGGATGTCCTACGGTTTTTGACACGTCTTCCCTTTGGCACGGTCCATGCGAGATGATCCGCGAAAACGTCGGACCGAGGAGAAATCGAGCCATGATTACGCTCACCGACAACGCTGTTGCCGCCATCAAGGCCGCTCTTTACCGCGCCAGCGAGCCGGCGGAAGGATTTCGCATCATGGTCCATGCCGGCGGCTGCGCCGGCTTCCAATACTCAATGGGCCTGGAGAGCGTCTCACGTGAGGGCGATGCGATCATCGAGCGAGATGGGCTCAAGGTGTTCATGGATAGAGGCTCCCAACCCCATGCAGCCGGCATGACCGTGGACTTCGTCACTGGGCTCGAAACATCCGGCTTTGTTTTCGATAACCCCAATGCGCGTGAGACGTGCGGCTGCGGCAAGTCCTGCAAATGATTGCGAGGGAACAGGCTATGTTCGACTATAGCGACGCCAAGGAATACTGCGTCGAACCGGCACCGCCGGCGCTCTGGAACCGGCCGACACGCACTGTCGGCCCGGAACAATTGCGTTCGGTGATGCGCCAAATCGCGATCATCGATCGTTGCCGTGGGCAAGCAAACAAAATTGCCCGAAACAGCTGAATTCCCGGCAGATGCCGCCACCAAAGGGCAATGTCGACAGCGACCGGTCAGCCAAGCCATCGCTCGCCCGGCCGCCCACCTTACCAGATACGATATGCGCCAGAGGTTCAATGGCCCGCCTACCCTTGAATCATTTCAGCAGTTGAAGGATCACTCCCATGAACCCTGTCTATCTCGACAACAACGCAACGACGCGGGTTGATCCTGCAGTCGTTGGAGCGATGTTGCCTTTCTTTACGGAGCAATTTGGCAATCATTCGTCCATGCACGCCTATGGCGCATCGGTTGCTGAAGCCGTGAGAAAGGCGAGGCAACAGTTGCAAGCCCTCATCGGCGCGGGATTCGAGGACGAGATCATCTTCACCTCGGGCGGGACTGAAAGCGACAGTACAGCCATCCTTTCGGCGCTGGAGGTGATGCCCGACCGAACGGAAATAGTGACTTCCGCGGTTGAACATCCGGCCGTTCTGAAGTTGTGCGCGCACCTTGAAAAGACGCGCGGCGTCAAGGTGCACATTATCCCAGTCGATCACCACGGCCGGCTCGACCTGGACGCCTACAGAACCGCTCTCACTCCACAAGTGGCAATCGTCTCGATAATGTGGGCGAACAATGAGACCGGTACGATCTTTCCCGTGGTTAAGCTTGCCGATCTAGCCAGGGAAGTCGGCGCGCTTTTCCACACTGATGCAGTGCAGGCGGTCGGAAGGCTTCCGATTGAGCTGAAATCGACCGCGATCGACATGCTGTCGCTCTCCGCCCACAAGCTGCATGGTCCAAAGGGGATAGGCGCGCTTTATGTAAGACGTGGCGTGCGCTTCTCCTCCATGATCAAGGGTGGGCACCAAGAGCGCGACCGGCGTGCAGGCACTGAAAACACACCCGGCATAGTCGGACTGGGCATGGCGGCCGAACTCGCCTTGAAATTCATGGACGAGACAAAACGAATAAAATGGTTGCGCGACCGCCTTGAGAACGGGATCATCCAGCGCATCCCAAACACATCCATCAACGGCGATCCGCAAGAGCGATTGCCAAACACTGCAAACATTGGATTCGAAGGTATCGAAGGCGATGCAATTCCAATTGTCCTGAGCCGGCTGGGAATCGCCTGTTCCGCCGGGTCCGCCTGTGCCTCTGGCTCACTGGAACCGAGCCATGTTCTGATCGCTATGAACGCGGCATGTGGGGCAGTCCGCTTCTCCTTGTCGCGTGACAACGGCGAAGATGACGTAGACCGCGTGCTTGAGGTCCTGCCTGCGATCACCGAGAAGCTACGGGCCGTTCCCAGTGCTGGACTGTGCGGGCGAGGTGCAGAACAGCTTCATTCCGGCCCGGGTCCGAGCGGCACAATAGCCGACGAGCCGTGAGGTCTTCCTCAACGTGACGACCCTGCGCAATGGAGAGCAGTCAAACTCGGGGTCGCCTTCACCACTTCAGAAAAGCTTGAGATCGCCAAGTCTCTTGCCCAGCCGCCGTGCCAGAGGTCGGCACGCCGTCAGCAATGTCACCAATGCATCGACACCACAATTACGCGCCGGGAGAATACAATGAACTGCTCCGCTGATAGCCGCCCGATCGATCGCACCGATATCCTAGCGCGACTGAAGGGCCTGTCGGCCGCGGAGGACTTCTTCGCCTGCCTTGGCGTCTCCTACGACCCGAAAGTGATGAATGTCTCGCGGCTCCATATCATGAAGCGCGTGGGCCAATACCTTGCCGAAGAAGATTTCTCCGGTCTGCCTAACCAGGTAATCGCCGCGCGGGTGCGCGCCAAGCTGGAACGCGCCTACGAAGATTTCGCGACTTCCTCGCCGCTCACGCAACGTGTGTTCAAGGTGCTAAGGGACCACGATCCAAACATATGTCCCGCACCTGGCCGCGCCTTCGTCCCGCTCGACTCTGCACTGAAGCGGTTCGGAAAGTAATGAGCCCGACACGGCTGCGACGCGACAATGTCGAGAAGTCGACAAATCCAGTCCTCATGACGCCTCCTCGGAAGCAAACGAAGCCACCTTCTGGAATAGAGGCAGGAAGACGACTTGGCATGAACGATGCAGGCAATGAGGCGAACCGCCAAGCACGAATCCGGACTGGGAGCTTAGAGAAACCGCCAATGCATATCGTAATCTGCATCAAGCAGGTGCCGGATTCGGCACAGATCCGCGTGCACCCGGTGACGAACACGATCATGCGTCAGGGTGTTCCGACCATCATCAATCCTTACGACCTGTTCGCCCTCGAAGAAGCGCTCAAACTGCGCGACGTTCATGGTGGCGAGGTTACTGTGCTCACAATGGGTCCGCCCATGGCGGAGGACTCGCTGCGAAAGGCGCTCGGTTACGGTGCTGACCGAGCAGTTCTCTTGACGGACCGCTATTTTGCCGGATCCGATACGCTGGCGACTTCCTTTGCTCTTTCGCAAGCAATCGCAAAAATTGGGGAGACTTTCGGCAGGCCGGACATCGTCTTCACCGGCAAGCAGACGATTGACGGCGATACCGCCCAGGTCGGACCGGGCATAGCCAAGCGCCTAGATTTATCGCAACTTACCTATGTCGCGAAGATTGCCTCCATCGATCTCGATACGCGAGAGATCGAAGTCGCGCGTCGCGCCGAAGGCGGCACCCAGTTGCTGAAGAGCAGACTCCCTTGCCTCATTACCATGCTGGAAGACACCAACGAAATCCGCCGGGGCTCGCTCCAGCAGGCTCTGTGCGCGGCGCGCAGGCAAGTCGTGAAGTGGACTGCAGCCGACGCCGGCATTGACGATCTCACCCGGTGCGGTCTGCGTGGCTCGCCTACAGTCGTCAAGCGTGTTTTCGCCCCCACCGCACGGGCAGAAAGGGCGGCGCAGATCGACACCGCGGAAAGGGGCTTGCAGGACATAGCCGATGAACTCATCGCCGATATCTTAACCCGCCGGCCGGCGCTGGAACATGAGCTGGCCTTCAACAGCGGCACGTGACGGCCAGGAGCAGAAAATGTCGACCGCAAGCCAAACCACCCCTCGCATTGCCCCCGGCCGTGCCGGTGTAAAGAAAGAACTTCCCGACCATTTCAAAGACTACCGGCACGTGTGGGTCTTCCTCGAGCTCGAACGCGGCAATGTGCATCCTGTATCATTCGAACTGCTGGGCGAAGGCCGCAAATTGGCCGACAAGCTTGAAGTCCAGCTCGCGGGCGTCGTGCTGGGACCGCCGGGCGAGATGGTCGAGGACGCTGTTGCCGAGGCCTTCGCTTACGGGGCGGATCTTGTCTACATCGTCGATGCGCCGCCGCTCGCCGACTACCGGAACGAGCCGTTCGCCAAGGCGCTCACGGATCTGGTCAATACCCATAAACCCGAAATCCTCCTTCTCGGCGCGACCACACTGGGCAGGGATCTTGCAGGCTCGGTAGCGACGACCCTGCAGACGGGGCTCACGGCCGACTGCACCGAACTTGATGTAGATTCCGACGGTTCACTCGCCGCGACCCGTCCGACTTTTGGTGGCTCATTGTTGTGTACGATCTATACACTAAATTACCGGCCGCAAATGGCGACGGTGCGACCAAGGGTCATGCCTATGCCGCAACGGGTGGATAAGCCGGTCGGGCGTGTCATGCGGCACAAGCTGTCGCTCGTTGAGGACGATATCGTCACCAAAGTCCTCGGCTTCCTACCGGATAACCAGTCGGCAATGGCAAATCTTGCCTATGCGGATGTCGTGGTTGCGGGAGGCCTCGGTCTCGGAGCGGCGGAGAACCTTCAGCTTGTGAAGAATCTTGCCCGAGCGATCGGCGCCGAGCATGGCTGTTCGCGCCCCTTGGTCCAGAAGGGCTGGATGCCGGCTGATCGACAGATTGGACAAACTGGCAAGACCATTCGACCGAAGCTTTACATCGCGGCCGGAATTTCCGGCGCCATCCAGCACCGAGTTGGGGTCGAGGGGGCCGATCTCATCGTCGCGATCAACACCGATCCGAACGCGCCGATTTTCGAGTTCGCCCACCTCGGGATCGTCACGGATGCAATCCGCTTCCTGCCCGCACTGACGGAAGCCTTCACCCGGCGGCTGTCGCCGCACAGTCGAGACAAGCTTGCGAGTTGAGGGAGAGGACATGATTGAACAATTCGATGCCATAGTGGTCGGAGCCGGCATGTCTGGAAACGCAGCTGCTTACACTTTGGCAAGCCAGGGGCTGAAGGTACTGCAGTTGGAGCGCGGGGAATATCCGGGCTCTAAGAACGTCCAGGGTGCCATAATGTACGCGAACATGCTGGAGAAGATCATCCCGGACTTCCGGGATGATGCGCCCCTCGAGCGGCACCTGGTCGAACAGCGACTTTGGGTGTTGGACGACACGTCTCACACCGGAATTCATTACCGGTCGGACGACTTCAATGAGGCGAAACCCAACCGCTACACGATCATTCGCGCCCAGTTCGACAAATGGTTTTCCCGCAAGGTGCGCGAGGCTGGCGCGACGGTCCTGTGTGAGACGACCGCGACGGAACTCGTCCGTGATGGCAATGGCAAGGTGATCGGCGTCCGCACAGACCGGGCTGGCGGAGTGGTCTTCGCGAATGTGGTCGTTCTCGCAGAAGGGGTGTCGGGATTGCTTGGCACTCGCGCAGGCCTGCGCGAGATGCCGAAGCCGGAGACCGTGGCGCTTGCCGTCAAGGAAATGCATTTCTTGCCCGAAGAGGTCATTGGCCAGCGGTTCGGGGTCAAGGGCGATGAAGGCTGCGTAATCGAGGCCGTGGGCACGATCTCTCGCAGCATGGCCGGGCTCGGCTTCCTTTACACCAACAAGGAGTCGATATCACTCGGCATCGGCTGCCTGGTCTCGGATTTCGCCGCGACGATGGAGAGCCCGTCCGCCCTCCTGGATGCGATGAAAAACCATCCTTCGATCCGGCCGCTGATCGCTGGCTCGGAGGTGAAAGAATATGCCGCCCATCTTATCCCCGAAGGTGGTTACAAGGCCATTCCGCAGCTCTTCGGCGACGGTTGGGTCATCGTCGGCGACGCAGCGCAACTGAACAATGCCATTCACCGTGAGGGTTCGAACCTTGCCATGACCTCGGGTCGTGTCGCGGCTGAGGCGATCATCAAAGTCAAAAGCCGCAACGGTCCTATGACCAAAGCGAACCTTGCGCTCTACAAGACGATGCTGGATGACTCCTTTGTGATCAAGGATCTTAAGAAATACAAGGACATGCCAGCCTTGCTCCACACCAATTCCAGCAACTTTTTTGACAGCTATCCGCGGCTGATGTCGCATGCCGCTCAGAACTTCATGCGTGTCGACGGCACGCCGAAGATCGAGAAGGAAAAGAACACCACGGCCGCCTTCATCAACGCGCGCTCGCGCTGGGGGTTGGTCAGCGACGCGGTCCGCCTGGCATTGGCATGGCGCTGAAGAGGGTACAAGATGACGATCGCAGTGACGAAGGTTCGTGTCGAGGACAAACTTTACCAGAACCGCTATCTGGTCGATTCCGGCCGCCCCCATATTATAGTGCGACCGCACGACAAGCCAAGCGCGAACTTGCTTGCGTTGACCTACGTCTGTCCGGCGAAATGCTATGAGTTGAATGACAAGGGTCAAGTCGAGATCACCGCCGACGGCTGCATGGAATGCGGCACCTGCCGGATATTGTGCGAGAAAGGCGGCGACATCGAGTGGAACTATCCGCGCGGCGGCTTTGGTGTCCTGTTCAAGTTCGGATGATCAGCCGGGACCGTGCCAAGAGCATGCCGGCAGCGAGCAACTGCGGCACACCATGAGCCTCTCCATCCACTTGCAAAGAGCTAGTGAATATTGGCCTTTCGCAATTCAAATTTCCTTGACTCGTTAGCGGTGTCCTCAGGCCACGGCGCTGCCCTGTGCGCCGGACTTACCACCGGTCACGTGGTCGAGCCCCTTTGGGACAACGCCCGGCCATCGTGCCGGATGGCAGCCACAACGGCCGGTGAGCAAGTGGAACGGCACAACCCATGGCAAAGACGTATGTGCTAGTGCATGGTGCCTGGCATGGCGGATGGTGTTGGCGGGACGTGGCTGCCAATCTTCGCAAGATGGGATGCCACGTGACCACGCCGACCAGGTGTCGGCGAACGCGCACGTTTGCTGTGCAAGGACATCACGCCCGACACATTCGTGACCGACATCGTCAACCACATTGTGACGGAAGAGCTGAGCGATGTGATCCTTGTCGGTCACAGTCTAGGCGGCATCAGCATCACCGGCGCCGCCGACCGGATACCCGACCATATCAGCCATCTCGTTTATCTCGACAGCGCCATCGTCGAGAGCGGTCAAAGTGTATTCAGCACCATGCCCCCCGACATCGTCGCGGCCCGTCGAAAATTGGTTGCGGAGGAAGGACGGGGTATCTTCATGCCGACTCCGCCGCCAACAGCATTCGGCATTCCCGAGGGACACTCGCTCACGGACTGGGTGCGGCGCCGGATAACACCGCATCCGGCAGGCACCTACGAAAGCGGACTTAAGCTCGAGCACCCGCTCGGCAACGGCAGACCCCGAACCTATGTCGTCTGCACTAATCCACTCCACCCGCCGATGGCGGGAGCGCGAGAATGGGTCGCGAAGCAGGATGGCTGGGCGTGGCAGGAACTCGCCACTGGCCACGACGCAATGATCCTCGCGCCGACGGAAGTTGCTCTCCTTCTTAGCGCAGTCGGCTGAGGAACCAAGTAGGGTGAGCGGCGGCCGATTCTCAGGCCGTGGCCTTGAGCTCTGGTGCACGGATAGGCCCAACGGGTCGTTCCGGTGGCGCCACCGAAACCACTAGGCGGGAGTGGCCTGTCCTGCCGACGTCGCAAGCTTGCGAGCGTTCCGCCGCGGCCGCAGCCCGTAGCGCCGGGCAACCTCCGAGATCACCACGTTCGGCCCCAGGGTCTCGGCGATGACTCCGTCCCTTGT
>NZ_RZSG01000242.1:0-7794 GCF_003997725.1 Mesorhizobium sp. M4A.F.Ca.ET.050.02.1.1 | reverse complement strand
CAACATGACTGAGGCGCTGCCGGTGTTGGAAAAGCACGGCGCCCCGATCGCCATCTATGTCGCGCCCGGTCTGATCGACGGCGCCTCCGATCTTTGGTGGGACGTGATCGAGGATATCGTCAACGCCCGCGATCGGCTGACGCTGACGATGCCGGACGGCTCCGTGACGATCGATTGCTCGACGCGGGGGAAAAAACTCCAAGCCAATGCGCGCCTGCATAGCTGGCTGACCGCGGAGGTGCGCGAGGAGGACCAGCGCGCGACGCTGCGCGAATTCGCGCGCGCTAACGGCATCGATCTGGAGACAAGGCGCCCGAGCACGCTGATGAGCTGGGACGAGATCCGCGCCATGGCAGGACACAGGCTGGTGACGATCGGCGCCCACACCGTCAACCATCTCAACTTGAAGCGGCTTCCGGAAGCCGATGCCCGGCATGAGATCGGCGATGTCCGGCGCATATTGCTGGAAAAGCTCGGCCAGGAACCGCGCCATCTCGCCTATCCCTATGGCTATGCCAGCGCCGTCGGCCGCCGCGAAGTGGGCTTTGCCACCGACGCCGGCTATGTCTCGGCGGTGACGACGCGCCATGGCGTGTTGCGCGCCGAGCATGCCGGCTTCCTGCACGCCTTGCCGCGCATCTCCGTCAACGGACGCTACCAGAGCGTCGCCCATATTCGCACGATGCTGTCCGGGGTTACGACGCCGCTCGCCAATGCCGGCAAAATGGTGGTGACGATCTAGGTCTGTTGATATTCAGGTGAGGCCAGCCTGCAAACGGCGCTTTCCTGCGCTTCCGGTGCTCACGTACTTTAAGTACGCTCCGCTCCGGTTCTTGGAAATCACCGTTTTCGACGCGGCCTGACCTGCATCTCAACAGACCTTGGCCGCCGCCGGTCGATCCCGCGGATTATTTCCTGGCCTTGGACTTGTTCAGGCTCACAGCCGCGCGAACCAGCGCCTTCAGAGCCTCCGCGTTTATCGCATCGCCCTCGTGGAAGTCGATGGCGCGCCTGGTGTTGCCCTCCAGGCTGGAGTTGAAGAGACTGGAGGGGTCTTCCAGGGCAGCCCCCTTGGCGAAGGTCAGCTTGACGACGGCCTTGTAGGTCTCGCCCGTGCAGATCATGCCGGCGTCCTCCCACACCGGAACGCCCCGCCATTTCCACTCCTCCACGACGTCGGGATCGGCGTCCCTGATCAGAGCGCGGAGCCGGCTGAGCATCTGACCCCTCCAGTCGCCTAACTCCTCGATCCTGGCGTCTATCAGCTGCGAAGGAGACTTGCTTTCCGGCGATGCGCTATTCTTCATGGCTGGCGGTCACTTCCTTCGTGTTGTTTGCCCCTCGTGTCCATCGGCTGGTCACATCTTTTCGCCCGGCAACCGGCTGGCCTGCCTCACCCAGTCGGCGACCTGGGCTTCGTCGACTGGATCGTCCTCGCGGATGTCGAGGTAGCGCGTTTCCTTGGTCCTGGACTCGCCTGGGGGCAGCGGGCTGAGCGATGTTCCGCGGAAGAAGGCCACCTTGACGTAGTTGGTGAAGCAATGAATGCCGAGGAACCAGCCCTGGCCCTCGACCCCGTAGAGCGGCGAGTTCCATTTCACCGCCTTTTCGACGCTGGGGAGGCTACGCTCGATCAGCGCGTCGAGGCGGCGGCCGACATCGCGCTTCCAGCCCGGCATGGCGGCGATGTAGGCCTGCACCGGGGCGTCGCCATAGCCCTTGGCGATCTGCGGGTTGCCGCCTGAGAGCAGGACCGGCTCCGCGCCGGGCCGCTGGGCGGTGAGCTTCGATCGTTGGCGCGCCTTGGCCATCTATCCGCCCGCGCGCTGCTCGTCGCGTGACCTAGCGAGATAAGGCAGCACGAACATGTACAGGCCGGAAAACAGCAGCAGGAAGAGCGGCAGGAGCGGTGAGTAGACCACCCAAGCCGGAGGCTCCCCCAACGCCATGGCGACGAAGTTGGCGATGACGGTCACCGTAAAGGCGATCGACAGCCAACGATGAATTTGCCGAATCCATTGGCTAAGGCTCAATGCGACCTCCTCTGAAAAAGCCAACGGGAACCCTACCAGCGGGCCAATTGAGTAATCTGGACGAGATTGCCGCAGCTGTCGTTCACCTGCGCGATGGTCGAGCCGGTGACTTCGGTCGGCGCCATGGCGAAGGCGCCGCCACGTTCCTTGATGCGCTCGTGGTCGCCCTTGATGTCGTCCGTGAAGAGCATGACTGCGGGCTGGCCCTGCTTGAACATCGCCTGTTGGTAAGACTTGGCCGCGGGATTGTCGTTCAGCGCCAGCTGCAGTTCGGTCCCCTCGGGCTCGTCGGACGAGGCCACCGTCAGCCAGCGAAACGGTCCATTGCTGAAATCGGCCTTCTTGGTGAAGCCGAGAACGTCGGTGTAGAAGGCCAGGGCCCTTTCCTGGTCGTCCACATACACTTTCGCCAGCTTGATCTTCATCCTGCTTCTTCCTCTGGTTCTCGCGTTCGGGGATCACGGCGCCGCGAAGCGCGCCGGCTGGCCTCAGTCCATCCGCGCCAGCACCTGTTCCAGGGCTGCAAGGAACCTCGGCCAGCCGACGGTTGCGCCGCGGAAGTATGGTTCCTGATCGGACCGGAAGCCCGTCTGCTCCATGCGCAAATGGGTTCCCGTGCCCGTGGGGGCGAGCGTCCAGGTGACCACGCTCTCGAGATCCTTGGTGTCCCAGCTGTAGGACAGCGTCCTGTTGGGCTCGACGGTCCGGACCTGGCAATCGACGCCGCCCCAGTCCGCGCTGAGATTGAAGCGGTGGGCCACGATCGGCCTGAAATTGTTCTTCATCAACCACTCCTCGATCAGATGCGGTTGCGTCAGCGCGCGCCAGATCTTTTCCGGCGGATAAGGTATCTCCCGCTCGACGACTATGGAGCGTGTTTCGGTAGCGGCATCGTTCATTGATCTATCCTTTTGAGCAGATCCTCGAGGTCGTCGAACCGGCTTTCCCAAAAGCCTGCCATCTGCCGTGTCCAGTCCATCAGCGGCGACAACGCGCCGATCTGCGCGCTGTAGTGGGTCTGCCGTCCCTCATGGCGGTCGCGCACCAGGCCGGCCTGCCGCAGGACACCGAGATGCTTCGACACGGCCGGCTGCGAAACCCCGGACTGGGCCGTAAGGGCGCCTACGGTCTGCTCTCCCTTCTGGCACAGTCGTTCGAAGATGGCGCGCCGGGTCGGATCGGCAAGTGTTCTGAACAGCAGGTCGTGTGCGTTCGTCATGGGATCGATAACCTGAGGGCTATTGATCGAAACGTATAATCATTGAGATATGTGTTCGTCAAGCGGGAAGGAAATCACGTTCCCGTTTGCGCCTTCGCAGACGCCGCGCTTCAGCCCTTGGGCCGCGGTTCGATGATCAGCCACTTGATGATGCCCATCGCAGGCAGCACCCACAGCAGGCCGCTCAACAGGAAGAACAGCAGATGCACCAGCGGGCTCGATTCCGACAGTTGGGCAACCGCCACGATCGACGCCACCAGCGCGTAGATGACGACCAGCGCCACCAGCAGCACGGTTCCGATCAGCTTTTTCAGGCGAATGGGCATGTCGCGATCTCTCTGACCGCTACCGCTTAGGCCGATCGGCGGGTGCGCGCAACCCGTCATCGGCGGCGCGACGGCGTGCCGCGCTGCCCGGTCTTGCCACCGGGGCTGCCTTGGTCCACCAATCCCGCGACCTCAATCGCCGGAACACAACCATGGCTGCCATCACTGCTGCCGCACCCTATGCCGCCCGCGATCGCGACCTGCGCAACCGGGCGCAACTGCGCGGTTGGCTGTATTTCGTGCTTCTCGTGCTGTTCGCCCTGGTGCTGGTCGGCGGCGCCACCAGGCTTACCGAATCCGGCCTGTCGATCACCGAATGGCAGCCGATCCATGGTGTCATCCCGCCACTCAACGATGCCGAGTGGCAGGAGGAATTCCAGCGCTACCAGCAGATCCCGCAATATGCCGAGCTCAACAAAGGGATGAGCATCGACGCGTTCAAGTCGATCTTCTGGTGGGAGTGGGTGCACCGCATTCTGGCGCGCAGTGTCGGCGTCGTCTTTGCCCTGCCGCTGCTGTTCTTCTGGGCGACGCGCCGTATCGAGCGCGGCCTGGGGCCGAAGCTCGTCGGCATCCTGCTGCTCGGCGGCCTGCAGGGCGCCATCGGCTGGTGGATGGTCGCGTCCGGCCTTGTCGACCGCGTCTCGGTCAGCCAGTACCGGCTGGCCACGCATCTGACGCTGGCGGCGCTGATCTTCACCGCCACGATGGTGGTCGCGCGGGGGCTGGCGCCGCATTCCGAGCCCGCCGCCGACCGCTCGACGCAGCGGCTTGCCGGCGTCATCGTGCTTCTGGCGCTGGTGCAGATCTATCTCGGCGGGTTGGTCGCCGGGCTCGACGCCGGCTTGAGCTACAACACCTGGCCGCTGATGGACGGCAGGCTGGTTCCAGGCGATCTGCTCCTGCTCGAGCCTGCCTGGCGCAATTTCTTCGAGAACCCGAAGACGGTGCAGTTCGTCCACCGCATGGGCGCCTACACAGTCTTCGCGGTGGCGCTCTGGCACATGATCGCAACCCGCCGGCGTCTGCCGGGAACGACCCATGCGCGTCGCGCGACGCTGCTGTTCCTGATCGTCCTGGTGCAGGCGTCGATCGGCATTGGCACGCTGCTGATGCAGGTGCCGCTGCATATGGCGCTGACCCACCAGGGTTTCGCGCTCGTGCTGTTGGGCTTTGCCGCCGCGCACTGGCGCGGCACCAAGGGCGCCTATCCGCTACCGCATGAGGTCAAGCTCGCAAGCTGAGCCACTTCGCCTGAGTGGTGGGTATCTTCACGTCCAGAAGGTGGTGGAGCTGCTTGCTGTCTGACTGTCGAATTCGGCCTGACGGGCGGAAGCGGCCGACTGCTGATGCCCGACCGCCTTTGTCAGCGGCCCTGAGCGGCCACGAGCTTCGCCTTCATCGGGGCGGATCTCCTGCCGCAGCTTCGCCCGTCGGGAATTCCCGCCTGCCCGCTTACGGGGCGAGACCGAGCATCAGGTCCATGTTCTGCACGGCGGCACCCGACGCGCCCTTGCCGAGATTGTCATAGACGGCGACCAGAAGCGCCTGCGCCCGCTCGTCATTGGCGAACACATAGACCTTCATCTTGTTGGTGCCGTTGTAGATTTCCGGATCGACCTCGGCGATGCGCTCCAGATGCGTGTAGGGCGCGACCTCGACCACGCCGCCCTCGATCGAGGCGAAATGATCGGCGAGCGCTGCATGCATTTCGGCGCCAGTCGGCACGCGCTCGAGGCCGCCGAGTTGCAGCGGCACCACGGTGATCATGCCTTGCGCGAAATTGCCGACCGCCGGTTGCATGATCGGGTCGTGCGAGAGCTTCGCATAGGTCCTGAGCTCCGGCACGTGCTTGTGCTGCAGGGTCAGCCCGTAGGGCAGGAATTCGGGTGCGTCCTCGCCCTTGCCGACATAGTCCTCGATCATCGGCCGGCCACCGCCGGAATAGCCGGAAATGCCGTTGACGGTGATCGGGAAGTCGGCGGGCAACAGTCCGGCCGACACCAGCGGCCTGAGCGTCGCGATCGGACCTTGCGGCCAGCAGCCGGGATTGGCGACGCGCTTCGCCGCGGCGATCCTCTTTGCCTGGTCCTTGTCCATTTCGGCGAAACCATATTCCCAGCCGGCGGCAACACGATGCGCGGTCGACGCGTCGATCACCCGGGTGGTGTCGTTCTCGATCAGCGAGACGCTTTCCTTGGCGGCGGCGTCCGGCAGGCAGAGGATCGCGACATCGGCGGCGTTGAGAAACTCGGCTCTCGCCGCCGTTTCCTTGCGGCGCTCGGTGGGGATGGAGATGATCTCAAGGTCGCCCCGCTCCGCCAGCAGCGCTCTGATCTGCAGCCCGGTCGTGCCGTGTTCGCCGTCGATGAAGATTTTTGGTTTCATTGCCTTTGAAAATTCCCTGCGATTTCAGTGCTATATGCCCTGAGCATGATTGACTGCAACAGTATTGCCGTTGTTCAGCTCCTCGAGCCGGGCTTTTCGTTCTGCCACCAGGCCCAGATAGTGCATCGCCACCATGGAGCCCGCGATCGCCGTTATATCGGCATGATCGTAAGCGGGCGCAACCTCGACCACGTCGGCGCCGACAATGTCGACCTGGCCGAGCTGGCGCAGCGTCGACAGGATCTTCGCCGAGGATGGGCCACCGGCGACCGGCGTGCCGGTGCCCGGCGCGAAGGCCGGGTCCAGGCAGTCGATGTCGAAGGTGAGGTAGGTCTTCCTGCCGCCGGTGCGGTCTACGATGGCATAGGCGATGTCGGACGCCCGCATCTCCTCGACCTCATGACCGTAGAGGATCTTGATGCCGAACGTATCGGGGGCGTGCGTGCGGATACCGATCTGGATCGAACGGTCGGGATCGATGATGCCTTCTTTCACCGCGCGTCCGACGAAAGAGCCGTGGTCGATGCGTTTGCCGTCGTCCGGCCAGGTGTCCTGATGGGCGTCGAACTGCACCATCGCCAGCGGTCCGTGGATGGCGGCATGCGCCTTGAGCAGCGGCCAGGTGACGAAATGGTCGCCGCCGAGCGACAACAGGAAGGCGCCTGATTTCAGGATCCTGGCCGCCTCGCGCTCGATCGTGCCGGGCGTCTTCTGATGGTTGCCGCTGTCGAGCAGGCAGTCGCCGTAGTCGACGACGGCGAGGTGCTCGAACAGGTCGCGCGAGAACGGGTACTGCGGGTCGTTGTCGAGGATCGCCGAGGCGCGGCGGATCGCCTGTGGCCCGAAGCGTGCGCCCGGCCGGTTGGTGACGGCGGCGTCGAAGGGAATGCCCCACACCACGGCGTCCGCGCCCTTCACGTCCTTCGTGTATTTGCGCCGCATGAAAGACAGCGCGCCGGCATAGGTCGGCTCGAGGGCCGCGCCCGTCTTGGAGCGGGCGGTGAAGGCATGGTCGATGTTCTGGTTCGCCATTACGGATCCTCGGTTTTCATCGGGCTGCCACAACTACAGAACCGGCACGCAACATGCCAGTCACAGAGTGGGGAAACGGAAATGGCGTTCGGCGAGTGCCACGACAACACAGGATTGTATCATCATGACGCAGACCGCCTTTCTCAACCCCGCGCACATGCCCGCGGCGACCCGGACCGGCACCGTGGCGGGCGAGCGTTTCCTGGTGCTGGATTCCTGGCGCGGCATCTGCGCGTTGCTCGTGGCATTGTTCCATTTCCCGACCGGCTCGCTGATCTCGCAGAGCGCCTTTGTCGGCGGCTCCTATCTGTTCGTGGATTTCTTCTTCGTGCTCTCCGGCTTCGTCATCGCCAGCTCCTATGGCAGCCGGCTCAGCGAGCCGGTCGAGCTTGCCCGCTTCGTGCCCGTCCGCTTCGGCCGCATCTATCCGCTGCATCTGCTGATGCTGGCAGCCTTCGCCGCCTTCGAGGAACTGCGGCTCATTTTGCCGCAGTTGCGCGGCACGGGTGCCGAGCCCTTCACCGGGGGCTTCGACCTCAACAGCCTCGCCACCAATCTCTTCCTGCTGCAAGGCATGGGTGTCGACGATCATCTGAGCTGGAACGCCCCGAGCTGGAGCATCTCGGCCGAATTCTTCGCCTATCTGCTGTTTGCCGCCGTTGTCTTCACGGCAGGCCGGCGCAGCTGGATCTGGCTTGTGGCCGCTGCCGTCACCGCGCCGCTTTTCCTGCTTGCCTTCTCTCGCACGCATATGGACGTGTCCTTCGACTTCGGCTTCATCCGCTGCCTCTACGGC
>NZ_RZSG01000241.1:0-7825 GCF_003997725.1 Mesorhizobium sp. M4A.F.Ca.ET.050.02.1.1 | reverse complement strand
TCCTTGTTGAGCAGCTGCATCAGCGACGACAGGCTTTTCTGCTGGTCCTCCTGCAGGCGCTCGACCTCGCGCAGCAATTGTTCGAGCTGCTGCTCCGGCGTGCGGCCGTCCGGGCTCTTCAGGACGATGCCCTCGCGCACCTGGCCTGCCAGGCCCGCGACACGGACCATGAAGAACTCGTCGAGATTGCCGGCCGAGATCGACAGGAAGCGGATCCGCTCCAGAAGCGGATGGTGCGGGTTCAGCGATTCCTCCAGTACGCGCCGGTTGAACTGCAGCCAGGAGAATTCGCGGTTGACGAAGCGATCGGGATTGCCGCTCTCGGCACTTGCCGCCTCGATGGTGATGAATTCGCTGTGCACCGGCTTCAGTTCGTTCATGATTCCCGCTCTTGTCCTGCGCCCATCGCTTTGAAGCGCTGCATTCCGGATGGGCTACGGACGCTCTAACATGTTTTTGTGACGCACGATCCCTCACGAATCCCGCAGCGATCCAGGGTCATGCGCTTAACCGGCTCAACTTATCCTCTGACAGGCTTTTGCGACAGTTTCATTTCATCGATCTTGCAAACAGGCCGGTTATGATCCAGATGCAGACTGGCCGAAACAAGCCGAGACCAATTGGAGACGACGATGGCAGGCGGTTCCATTCCCCATTTCCAGAACGATGCGGGCCATCCGGCGATCGACATCGGCGTCAAGGAATTCATGTGCACGGGCGCCAACCCGCCCTTCGACCATCCGCACGTGTTCCTCGACATGGGCGACGACAATGAGAAGGTCTGCCCCTATTGCTCGACGCTCTTCCGCTATTCGGCGAAACTGAAGGCGACCGAAACGGTCCCCGCGGGCTGCCTCTATATCGACCAGGCCGCCTGATCCTCTTCCGACGATGAGCGAGGCGCGGTCCCGGCAGGTCGTCATCGCCGGGGCCGGCATAGCAGGACTGACGGCGGCGCTTGCCTTCGCCGAGCGCGGCTATCCCGTAACGGTGTTCGAACAGGCCAGGCAACTCGAGGCAGCCGGCGCCGGTATCCAGCTTTCTCCCAATGCGACGCGAATCCTCAGGCAGCTCGGCGTGCTGGAGCGGCTCCTGCCGCATGCAGTGCGGCCGGAGGCGGTGGTGCTCAAGGATGCCGCCGCGCTCAGGGACCTGGGACGCGTGCCGCTCGGACAGGCCGCCGAGAGCCGCTGGGGAGCGCCCTATCTTGCCGCCCATCGCGCCGACGTGCAGGCGGCGCTGACGGCGCAGGTGACGGAACGCCCGGATGTCGAGCTCGTCACCGGCGCGCGGGTGACCGGCGTCGCCGCCGGACCGCAGGGCATTGCCGTGACGGCTGAAACGGACGGCCGCACGATCGAGGCCAGCGGCCAATTGCTGGTCGGCGCCGATGGTGTCTGGTCGTCGATTCGCGAGAACCTCGCCGGCAAGCAGCCCGGCTTCGGCAAAAGCCGCTTCTCGGGCGAACTCGCCTGGCGCGCCACGGTCGCGGCGGAGAGCGCCGCAGGAAAGGCCTTTGCGACGATCGGCGCCGCGGACAGCGTCACCACCTTCCTCCATCCCGGTTTCCACCTGGTGGCCTATCCGGTAAGCCAAGGCAGCGCCTTCAACCTCGCGGCCTTCACCAAGGGCGAGCGCATCGCGGAAGGCTGGTCCGGCCATGCCGACCCGGCCATCCTCTCGGGCGCCATGCGCGGCACGGCACCGGCGCTGGCAAGGCTGGTCGCGCTGGCCGGCCCGTGGACGGCGTTTCCGATCCACACGGTCGAGCAACAGCGCTGGACGATGCAAGACGGGATCGCGCTCATCGGCGATGCAGCGCATGCAATGACGCCGTTCGCGGCGCAGGGCGCCGCCATGGGAATAGAAGACGCCGCCATGCTTGCCGGCGTGATCGCCGACTTCCCTGCCGACTTGCGACAGGGGCTTGCCACCTGGGAGAGCCTCAGGCGGCCGCGCGTCGAGAAGGTGCTGAGGCGCGGCGCGCTCAACCGGCTTGCCTGGCACGCCTGGGGGCCGGTGGCGATCGCGCGCAACCTGGTGCTGGCGACGCGGCCGGCGGAGAAACTCGCGGCGGATCTGGACTGGCTGTACGGGTGGGAGGTTGTGAGGCGGTAGGACTTTGGGACCCGCCGCCCTTGACGTAATGACTATTTGTAGTTACATTTTTGCGGTTACACCACATGGCAGAATTGCGATTTGAATGGGATACGGAAAAGGCTAGGTCAAATCTGCGCAAACATGGCGTGAGTTTTGAAACTGCCGTTCGCGTTTTCTCAGATCCCTTCGCGCTGGTGGAGCAGGACAGAGTCGAGGATGGCGAATACCGCTGGCAGACGACAGGTGTGATTGATGGCGAGCTTGTATTGTTGGTTGCTCATGCCGACCGGGAAGAAGATGGGATAGAGGTGATCCGGATCATTTCCGCGCGGCGCGCCATGCAGGGAGAAAGAAGACGTTATGCGCAAAGTCGTTCGATATAATTTTGACCCGACAAATCCGCCCCCGCTGACGGAAGCCCAGAAGTCAGAAATCGCGGCTTTGAAGGCGCGCCCGGAGAACGATGTCGATACAAGTGATATCCCAGAACTAGCGCAAGAGTTCTGGCAGAACGCTGTTCGAAATCCGTACTTCAAACCGATCAAGCAGCAGCTGACTCTTCGTCTCGATTCCGATCTCGTTGCCTGGTTCAAGAGGCACACGCCAGATGGGCGCGGCTATCAAAGCGCTATCAACAAGGCATTGCGCGAATATGTGACGAAGCGGGGCCGTAAAGCCGGCTAGCTAATCATACAACCTCATCGACCACCCCAGCGACACCGGCAGCGGGTTCCACCAGCCGGTGCGCAGGCCGGCGGTGCGCAGCGCGGCCGCCGTCCAGGTGTTGCAGCCGACCAGCGCGTTGAAATGGCCGTTGGCCTCGTAGAAGCGGTCGAAGCGGGAATAGCCCGCATTGTCGATGACCATCGGGCCGTCCGGTCCCCGGCGGAAGCTCGCCGCGATGTAGTCGAGGAGCGCGGCGAAGCGATCCTCGCCGATGTCGAAGCCAGCGACGTCGGAATGCGGCTCGGCAATCGTGCCGGCGACGTCGACATGCATCACCGAGGCGTCCAGCATCAGCGCCTTGAGGACCGGCACCGCCTTGACCTGCGACCACCTCGGCGTTTCCAGGTAGAAGGCACGACCGCCCCAGCCGAAGACGATATAGCGGACCTCGGGAGCATCGGCGGGAATGCCGGCATCGGTGAGGAAATGGAAGCGCCGGCGCACCTCCTCATCGGCGGGGATGGCGATATCGGTGTGGATCGGGTTGCTCAGCACCAGTATGTGCCTGCTGCCCTCGCCCGCGGCGGCCGCCGGCCAAAGCGGGCGCGGTACCAGCGTGCCGAGCGCCGCGGCAAGCACGATGGCGGCCAGCAGGCCAACAAGGAGACGCCAGACCTTTCTCAACGATGACACCTTTGCGGCCTCACGACAGATAGCGTCGGGCGGTGCACATGAAAAAAGCCCGGCCGCATTGCGGCCGGGCTCTCCCAACGGCGTGGAAAAATCAATGCAGGATCTGCGACAGGAAGAGCTTCGTGCGCTCGTGGCGCGGGTGGTCGAAGAACTCGGCCGGCGTGTTCTGCTCGACGATCTGGCCCTGATCCATGAAGATCACCCGGTTGGCGACCTTGCGGGCAAAACCCATCTCATGGGTGACGCAAAGCATGGTCATGCCTTCCTCGGCCAGACCCACCATCGTCTCCAGCACTTCCTTGATCATTTCGGGATCGAGCGCCGAGGTCGGCTCGTCGAACAGCATGATGCGCGGGTTCATGCACAGCGAGCGGGCGATCGCCACGCGCTGCTGCTGGCCGCCGGAGAGCTGACCGGGATATTTGTTGGCCTGCTCCGGGATTTTCACGCGCTTCAAGAAATGCATGGCGATCTCTTCCGCCTGCTTCTTCGGCGTCTTGCGCACCCAGATCGGCGCCAGCGTGCAGTTCTCCAGGATCGTCAGATGCGGGAACAGGTTGAAGTGCTGAAACACCATTCCGACCTCGCGGCGCACCTCGTCGATCTTCTTCAGATCGTTGGTCAGTTCCTTGCCGTCGACGATGATCTTGCCCTTCTGGTGCTCCTCCAGCCGGTTGATGCAGCGGATCATGGTCGACTTGCCGGAGCCGGACGGGCCGCAGATAACGATACGCTCGCCGCGCATCACCTTCAGATTGATATCTTTCAGCACATGGAACTCGCCGTACCATTTGTGCATGCCGACGATGTCGATGGCGACATCGGTGGTCGAGATGTGCATCTTCTTGGCATCGACCTTGAGGTCTTCCGCGCTGACGGCGTTTTCGGTGGTCATGGCCAATTCCCCTTATCGTTGTGTTTGATGCATGTCGTTACCCCAAAACCGCTAAACACTTTTGGGCGACATGCATCAGCGTTTGTAGCCGGTGTCGAGCCGGCGTTCCGTGTACATTGAATAGCGCGACATACCGAAGCAGAACAGCCAGAACACGAAAGCGGCGAACACCAGGCCGGACTTCGCGGTCTGCGGTGTCGCCCAATTGGCGTCGGAGAAGTTCTGCTTGACGACGCCGAGCAGGTCGAACATCGAGATGATCAGCACCAGGCTGGTGTCCTTGAACATGCCGATGAAGGTGTTGACGATGCCGGGGATAACCAGCTTCAGCGCCTGCGGCAGCACGATCAGCCCCATCTTCTGCCAGTAGCCGAGGCCGAGCGAATCGGCGCCTTCGTACTGCCCTTTCGGGATCGCCTGCAGGCCGCCGCGCACCACCTCCGCCATATAGGCGGCGGCAAACAGCGACACACCGATCAGAGCCCTCAGGAACTTGTCGAAGGTGACGCCCTCCGGCAGGAACAACGGCAGCATGACGCTGACGAAGAACAGCACCGTGATCAGCGGAATGCCACGCACCGTCTCGATGAAGATCACGCACAGCATCTTGATGATCGGCATCTTTGAGCGCCGACCGAGCGCCAGCACCGTGCCAAGCGGCAGCGAGACAGCGATGCCGACGAAGGACAGGCTGAGCGTGACCAGCAGACCACCCCACAGCGAGGTCTCGACATGCGGCAGGCCGAACACGCCGCCGAGCAGCAGGAAGAACGAGACGATCGGCAGAACCAGGAAAAGCAAGATGGCGTTCAGCCCCTTGCGTGGCACGCGCGGGATCAGCATCGGCACCAGCAGCGCCACGAACAGGATGGCGACGAGGATCGGCCGCCAGCGCTCCTCGATCGGATAGCGGCCGAACATGAACTGGCCGAACTTGGCGTTGACGAAGGCCCAGCAGGCGCCGCTCCAGCCGTCCGGCTGGATGCCGCCCTGCGAGACGGTGGCGCAGACGGTGCGGTCCGAACCCGTCCACTGGGCGCTGAGCAGGGCCCAGTTTATGACCTGCGGCAGGATCCAGGCGACGATGAGAATGCCGAGGATGGTCAGGATGGTGTCGCCGGGGGTGGCGATCAGGTTCTTGCGTACCCAGGCATAGAGCCCGCGTTCGCTTGGCGGCGCCGGCTGGGCAAGAGCCATCTCGGTGCGCACCCAGGACATATCGTGTTCCTGCATGACCCTACCTCTCCACCAGTGCCATTCTGGCGTTGACGACGTTCATGACCGCGGAGGTCACGAGGCTCAGCACCAGATAGGCGATCATCATGATCAGCACGCCCTCCACCGCCTGGCCGGTCTGGTTGAGCACCGTGCCGGCGGTGGCGGTGAGATCGGGATAGCCGATGGCGATCGCCAGCGAGGAGTTCTTGGTCAGGTTGAGATACTGGCTGGTCAGCGGCGGGATGACGATGCGCATGGCCTGCGGCACCACGACCAGCCGCAGGATCGGGCCTGAGCGCAGCCCCAGCGCCCCGGCCGCCTCGGTCTGGCCTCTGCTGACGCCCCTGATACCGGCACGCACGATCTCGGCGATGAAGGCCGCCGTGTAGCAGGACAGCGCCAGATAGAGCGAAAGGAATTCCGGCTTGACCTGGAAGCCGCCAGTCAGGTTGAAGGTCGATTGCTTCGGAAAATCAAAGCTCAGCGGGAAGCCGCTGAGAGTGTAGGCAAGCAGCGGCAGGCCGGCGATCAGCGCTATCGAAGTCCAGAACACCGGGAATTGCTGACCGGTTGTCATCTGCCGCTGGCGTGCCGTACGGGCGACGAACCAAGCCATGGCGAGGCCGAGGAGGAAGGCGACCAGGATCAGCCAGGAGCCGTCACCCCATATGGCGCGCGGGAAATAGAAGCCGCGCTGGTTGAGGAAGGAGCCGAAGGGCAGGTTGTAGCTCTCGCGCGGCGGCGGCAGCACGGCGAGCACGCCGGAATACCAGAAGAAGATGACCAGCAACGGCGGGATGTTGCGGAAGATTTCGACATAGACCGTGCAGATCTTGCGGATCAGCCAGTTCTGCGACAGACGACCGATGCCGACGATGAAGCCGATGATCGTGGCGGTGATGATGCCGGCGACGGCGACGATGATCGTGTTGATCAGCCCGACAATAATGGCGCGGCCATAGGTCGAGTCCGACGTGTATGCGATCGGTGTGTCCGAGATGTCGAAGCCGGCGCGTCCCTTGAGGAAGCCGAAGCCGGAGGCGATATGCAGACGTGCCAGATTGTCGATGACGTTCTGCACGATCCACCAGACCGAGCCGAACAGAATGACGATTACCAGCGTCTGGAAGAAGAGGCTGCGTACCTTAGGGTCATTGATGAAGGAAGCCCTGCTCGGCTCCTCGCGAAGGATTTCCTGCGATGCCATGCGACCGTCCCCTGGAAAGAGAAACCGGGAGGCAGACAACCTGCCTCCCGGATCACATTTCGATCAGCGGATCGGCGGAGCGTATTGCAGACCGCCTTTGGTCCAGAGCGCGTTGATGCCGCGCGCGATCTTGAGCGGGCTGCCCGAGCCGACGTTACGCTCGAACACTTCGCCGTAATTGCCGACAGCCTTGACGATATTCACGACCCAGTCGTTGGAGACGCCGAGATCGGTGCCGATCTTGGTGTCCGCCTCCTGGCCGAGCACGCGCTTGATCTCAGGATTGTCGGAGGCCTTCATCTCCTCGACATTGGCCTTGGTGATGCCGAGTTCCTCGGCGTCGAGCAGCGCGAAATAGGTCCACTTGACGATGTGGTACCACTGGTCGTCGCCCTGGCGCACGGCCGGGCCGAGCGGCTCCTTGGAGATGATCTCGGGCAACACGACGTGGTCGGCCGGGGCGCCCAGCGTCAGGCGGATGCCGTAGAGGCCCGACTGGTCGGTGGTGTAGACGTCGCAGCGGCCGGCGTCATAGGCGGCGTTGACCTCTTCCAGCTTCTCGAACACGACGGGGTTGTACTCCATCTTGTTCGACTTGAAGTAGTCGGCAAGGTTGAGCTCGGTCGTGGTGCCGCTCTGCACGCAGACGGCGGCGCCCGAAAGCTGCAGCGCCGAATTCACGCCGGGCAGCTTCTTGGCGTTGATCATGAAGCCCTGGCCGTCATAGTAGGTGGTGCCGATGAAGTTCAGGCCGAGCGCGGTGTCGCGGTTGATCGTCCAGGTGGTGTTGCGCGACAGGATGTCGACCTCGCCCGACTGCAGCGCGGTGAAGCGTTCCTTGGCGCTGAGCGGCGTGAACTTGACCTTGGAGCCGTCACCGAAGACGGCGGCCGCGACGGCGCGGCAGAAATCGGCGTCGATGCCCTGCCAGTCACCCTTGTCGTCCGGCGCCGAGAAGCCGGCCAGACCGGTCGAGACGCCGCACTGGATGAAGCCCTTCTGCTTGACGGTGTCGAGCGTGCCGGCCGAAGCCGCCGATGCTGTAA
>NZ_RZSG01000240.1:7393-7848 GCF_003997725.1 Mesorhizobium sp. M4A.F.Ca.ET.050.02.1.1 | reverse complement strand
GCTCAGGCGCCGCAGGGCCAGGCCCTGCCGAAGCCGACCGCCTGAAGCCTTTGGGCGCAGCGGATGCCGTAAGAATTGCGGCTTCGCGGGCGCCTTCACTCCACGGAGTCTTCCATGCTGACCATTTCGGCCGCCGAGGTCGACCAGGCGCTGACCTTTCCCGGGCTGGTCGAGACGCTGCGCACCGCCTTCCGCGACGGCGCCGTGCAGCCGGTCCGTCACCATCACACGGTCGACCGTCCTGATGGCGCCGCCTCGACGCTGCTGTTGATGCCTGCCTGGACCGATTTCAACGCCCCCGGCGCCTCGGCGGGCGGCCATATCGGTGTCAAAATCGTCACCGTCTCGCCCGACAACAACGCCATCGGCAAACCCGCCGTGATGGGCCTTTACCTGCTGCTCGACGGCACGACCGGCGAACCGGAAGCGCTGATCGACGGCCAGCGACTGACGCA
>NZ_RZSG01000240.1:0-7383 GCF_003997725.1 Mesorhizobium sp. M4A.F.Ca.ET.050.02.1.1 | reverse complement strand
CGCCTCGGCGCTTGCCGCCTCCTACCTCGCCCGCAAGGATGCCTCGCGCCTGTTGGTCGTCGGCGCCGGCGCGCTGTCGACCTTCCTCGCCAAGGCGCATTCGGCGGTGAGGCCGATCAAGAGCATCCGCATCTGGAACCGAACGCCGGTTAATGCCGAAAAGGTCGCCGCCGGCTTGCGCGCCGAAGGGCTCCCGGCCAGCGCAGCCGGCGATCTCGGCGCCGAGCTCGCCGAGGCCGACATCGTCTCCTCGGCGACCATTTCCACCGAGCCGCTGATCAGGGGTGCGCTGTTGAAGCCGGGCGCGCATGTCGACCTTGTCGGCGGCTTCACGCCGACGATGCGCGAAAGCGACGACGACGCGATCCGGCGCGCCCGCGTCTATGTCGACACTCGCTCCGGTGCCACCAAGGAAGCGGGCGACATCGTCCAGCCGCTGGCCTCCGGCGTCCTGAAACCGGACGCCATCATCGCTGACTTGCATGAACTGGCGCGCGGCGAGAAGGCGGGCCGGCAAGGCGACGGCGAGATCACATTGTTCAAGTCGGTCGGCGCCGCGCTTGAGGACCTCGCCGCCGGCATCGCCGTCTACAAGGCGCTCAAGCGATAGCTTCGCTTGCCGGCACCATGCCCATCGCTTGCGCGATCAGCGCAAAATCATGCGCGCCGATGGCAAGCAGCCCAAAACGGAACTGGTAGCCCCAGTTCGGCCGGCCAGCCGTGAAGTCGAGCCGGTCGAGCAACGGCTTGATCGGCGCTTCCCCAGCCTTCGCCCAGTCGACATCACGCCGGAACGGCGTGAAGCCTGCGCCCATGTAGCCCCGGTAGGGCTCGCCGTCGCGCACCGTGCCGATGGCGGTGAAAGATTGCAGGCCGTCCTTTTCGCCGAGGACCGTGCTCGGCGAATAGTAGACGATGCGGTCGCCTGGCTTGACGCGGCGCAGCGGCGCCGCCTTGCCATGATTGACCTGCATGAAGCCGCCTTCGCGGCCGATCCTGACATGCGCCGCCGAGGCGACCGCGATCCAGTGCGCACTCATCCCTGGTCTCCCTCGTTCAGCCAATAGACGCGCAGCCGGTGGTTGTCGGGATCGAGCGCAACGAAGGTGCGGCCGAAATCCATGTCCGTCGGCGCCTGCAGGATCTTCAGGCCGCGCCCGGCCCAGTCCCCATGGGCAGCGTCGACCGCCGCCGGCGTGTCCTGCGCAAAGACGAGCTCGGCTCCGCCGCCCGCGGCGGCCGCCGCCGGCTCCACCGTGTGGCGCGACCACAGCCCAAGCTTGAAGCCGTTGTCGAGCACAAACAGCACGAAGGTCGGCGACGCCTCGACCGGTTGCCGCCCGAGCAGCGCGCCGTAGAAGGCGCCGCTCCGCTCCGGACTGTCGACGTAGAGGATAACGAAATTTGAGGTGTTCATGTCTGCTCTCCAGGGTTTCGATTGGAGGAGCATAGGCCGCCCCACTGTCAGATTCTGGCAGCAGGCATTTTGCAAAAGCGCGTAACGAAACGTCAGGCCTCTGGCCCACGCTTTGGTGCGTCCAGCGTCGCTCGCCACGCCTTGAGGAGAGCCTGGCGACGGCGCGGGTAGCGAATTTCGGTGGCGCTGAGGCCGGAGATGCGATCGGCGCGGAAATGGCGGAAATCCTGCCGCGTCTCGCACCAGGCGACCACAATCCGCACTTTGTCGAAGAAGCCGAGCGCGAAGGGCCAGACCATGCGCCGGGACTGGACCCCTGCCGCATCGCGATAGAGGAACCCGAGCTTGCGTTCGTCGCGGATGGCTTGGCGCACCAGGCTGAGGTCGATGCCCTCGGTGGCCTCGGCGCTCGGACCGACGAGCAGCGTGGTGGCGTCGAGATCCTCGCGCAGATCGGCCGGCAGCACGGCCGCGATCTTGGCAAGCGCATCGGTCGCCGCCGCCGAAAGCCTCGCATCCGGCTGCTTGGCGACCCAGCGCGACCCGAGCACGATCGCTTCGATCTCCTCATCGGTGAACATCAGCGGCGGCAGCATGAATCCAGGTTTCAGCACATAGCCCAGCCCCGCCTCGCCCTCGATCGGCGCGCCCTGCCCCTGCAGCGTCGCGATGTCGCGATACAGCGTTCGGATGGAGACACCCATTTCACCGGCAAGCGTGCGGCCACTGACCGGCCGACGATGACGGCGCAGGATCTGGATCAGGTCGAGCAGGCGTTCGGAACGGGACATGATTCTCGGGACTTGGGGCCAAATCCACGATAGAACCGCATGGGCGCGGCAGGAAGCCGGGACGATCCACATCCGGCGACTCGGCCGCGCCCACTTCGCTCGAAGATGTTCGGTCAGAGGCGAAACACCTTGACCTCGTTGCCGCGCTCCAGCGCCTTGTTGGCGATGAAGATTTCCGCCATCGACTGTTCGGCATCGCGATCGGCGAGAACCCGCAGCATCGCTTCCAGCCGCCACAGCGCGATTGCCTTGTTGCGGTGTTGCGAGCGCTCGTTGCGTGCCGTCACCACGATGCCTGTCGGCAGATGGACGGCGCGCACCGCACTGTCGGTGGTGTTCTGATGTTGGCCGCCGGGACCGCCGGCGCGCAGCGTTTCGAAGCGCACGTCGCAGGGTGCGATCGAAGCCTCGGCCGGCACTGCCGCCGCCAGATCCACCGCCTTCACGCCGACAAACCAGTTCTGGCGTTTGTGTCCCGGGCGCACCGGGCTCTTGAAGACGAATTTGACGGTGCCGCAATATTCCGCCGCCAGCGCGGCGGCGTTCGCGCCTTCGAGACCGAGCAGCGCGGATTTGGCGCCGTGCCGATCCGGCCTGTGGCCGAAGGTGACATCGGTCGTGCAGCCGCGCCTGTCGGCCTCGGCTTCGATGATGCCAATCAGCGCCATCAGCGCGACGCGGCATTCCGCCGGACCGCTGCCCGAGGTGACCAGAAGATCAATCGCGGGCATGGCGGTCCCTCCTTCCCTGGCGGTCGCGGATCGGTTTGCTGCGCGTGCGGTCGGAGGGGCCTTCGACGGCCTTCTTGTAGGTGACCAGCGGCTTCATCGCTGCCAGCGCCAGCACCAGGCCTGCCTCGGCGAGGTCCCGCACCACCTGGCCGGCATCCTTGTAGGCGGACGCTGCTTCCTCGATAACCAAATTGCGGTCATCGCAGATCAGTTGCCCGCCCCAGCCATTTCGCAACAGCGCGTCGCGCTCCGACCTGTTGCGGCCGGCGCGGCCATGCATCGTCGCGCGGTCGTATTTGCGGCCGGCGCCGTGCGAAATTCCGCCCAGCGACGAACCGGTGGCGTCGAGGACCTGCACGACATAGCTTAGGCTTGCCCGCGACCCGGCGATCGGCGCGATGTCTCCGGCAGCAACCGCAGCCGAACCCTTGTGGTGCACAAAGCCGCCAACCCGTTGGCGCACAAGGTTGTGCGGGATGTCAGCGACCAGCCGAACATCGCTTTTCAGCACGCTTGCCGCGCGCTCCGCGATCAGGCTGCGGTTGAGCGAGGCCCAGGCGACGCAGACATCATGCTGGCGGCGCCAGTGAATGCCGTCCGCGCTGTCGGGATCGAGCCCGGCGGTGATCGCGGATTGGCGATCGAGCATCTGCCCGAAGACAACCGCGCCGAGGCCGCGCGAGCCGGAATGCACCAGCAGATAGAGTTTCTGGCGGTCGAACAGGCTTTCGCCAGCGGCGTCGATTGTCTCATCGACCGCCTGCAGCTCGCAAAAATGGTTGCCGCCGCCGATCGTGCCCAGAGCCCCGGGATAGAGATCCGGCGGCAGATCCGAACGGCCAAGTGCCTCGGCCGGATCGAAGACATCCTCGGCTTCGATCCGGCGCAGACGCTCGGCAGCCTTGTCGATCCTGAGCTTGCGCAGCGGCAGGTCGAGTTCAAACAGCGACATGCCGCAGCCGATGTCGTTGCCGATCAGTTGCGGGTGCAAGCGCTGCGACAACACGGCGATACCGGTCGGGCCGTATTTGCCGGGGTGCAGGTCTGGAAAGGCCGCAACCGAGGTGACGCCGGGCAAGGCCGCGACGTTCCTGAGTTGCTCGAGCGCCGCGCCCTCGATCCATGTCTGCGGCGAAAAACAATGCTGGATATGCGCAGCCGGCACGGCGCGCGACGTAGAGGGGCTAAGGCCCCCGATAAGATTGCCCATGATGGAACACTTCTGGATACAGGTCCGGAGTCGGACGCCTTCAGGCATCCGTTCGACCGGCGGCAGCCACCAAGACGCTGGCTTACGCCGGAACCCCTGCGGGGTGCGCTGTGAAGATGTTCGTCATCTTTCGCTCCCATTCCAGAAACAACAAGGCGGCCCTCATAGACGAAACGCGCAAAAACACAAGTCCGTGGCAGCCACAGCATGACCGTCATCGCTTGTTGCACCGCCGCGCCCCTCATGCCAAAAAGCGGCCACTCAGCCCGGAGACCCTCCTGCTTGAAGTCTTTTCGCGACAAACGCCGCGACAACCGTCCGCCCGCAAAGGGCGGGGCCGAACACGCGCGGCCGCGCCAGGAGCACACGGCATCGCGACCACAGATAAGGTCGGGCGAACGGCATGAGGCAAAGACGCAGGAGCGATCCGAGCCCAAATCTGCGCCGCGCATCCTTTCGCGCCGCGATGGCTTGCTGCCTGCAGAGCGGCTGCCGCTGATCCTCGAAGTGGCGCCCAATGCCGACTACGCCCTGCTGGATAGCGGCTCGGGCCAAAAACTCGAGCAGTATGGCCCCTACCGCATCGTGCGGCCGGAGGGTCAGGCGATCTGGCAAAGGGCGCTGCCGGCCAGGGACTGGGAGCGCGCCGATGCCATCTTCACTGGCGATACCGACGAGGAAGGCATCGGCCGCTGGCGCTTCCCAAAAACGCCGCTCGGCGAAACCTGGCCGATGAAGCATGACGGCATCGACTATCATGGCCGCTTCACCTCGTTTCGCCATGTCGGCGTGTTTCCCGAACAGGCCTCCCACTGGGATCACATGGCTGGGCTGATCATGGCGGCCAAACGGCCGGTCAAGGTACTGAACTTGTTCGGTTATACCGGCCTCGCCTCGCTGGTCGCGGCGCGCGCCGGCGCCGAGGTCACCCATGTCGATGCGTCCAAGAAGGCCATAGGCTGGGCCCGGGAAAACCAGGAGATGGCGGGGCTCGGCAGCAAGCCGATCCGCTGGATCGTCGAGGACGCCGTGAAATTCGCCGAGCGCGAGGAGCGCCGCGGCAGCCGCTACGACATCGTGCTGTTCGATCCGCCGGCCTATGGGCGCGGACCGAAGGGCGAGGTCTGGCAATTGTTCGACGACCTGCCCGGCCTGACCGACCTCTGCCGCTCGATCCTGACGCCGAAGCCGCTTGCCGTCGTGCTGACCGCCTATTCGATCCGCGCCTCCTTCTTCGCCATCCATGCCCTGATGCGCGATACTTTCGCCGGCATGGGTGGCACGGTCGAATCGGGCGAGTTGATCATCCGCGAAAAATCCGCCGGCCGCGCGCTGTCGACCTCGCTGTTCTCGCGCTGGGTGGCTTGAATGAACGCTTATGAGAGCTCGCGCGCCGTCGGCCAGGTGAAGGAAGTCACCAGCCTCGCCAACCCGCTGGTCAAGGACATCAAGGCGCTGGCGCTGAAAAAATTCCGCGAACAGCAGAACGCCTTCATGGCCGAAGGCCTGAAGCTGGTCATCGACGCGCTCGACCTCGGCTGGTCGATCAAGACGCTGGTCTTCGCCAAGGCCGGACGCGGCAACGCGGCGGTGGAGAAGGTCGCGGCGCGCACCGTCGCCGCTGGCGGCACCGTGCTCGAAGTCTCGGAGAAGGTGCTGGCGGCGATCACCCGCCGCGACAACCCGCAAATGGTGGTTGGGGTCTTTGCCCAGAGGGTCCTGCCGCTGAAGGATATCCGCGCTTCGGACGGCGACGTCTGGGTGGCGCTCGACCGGGTGCGCGACCCCGGCAATCTCGGCACCGTCATCCGCACCGTCGATGCGGTCGGCGCCAAGGGCGTCATCCTGGTCGGCGACACCACCGACCCCTTTGCCGTCGAGACCGTGCGCGCCACCATGGGCTCGATCTTCGCCGTGCCGGTCGCCAGGGCGACGCCGGAGGCTTTCCTTGCCTGGCGCAAGGGGTTTCCGGGCCTCGTCGCCGGCACGCATCTGAAGGGCGCGGTTGACTATCGCTCAGTCGATTTCACCAGGGGACCGGTGCTGCTTTTGAGGGGCAACGAGCAGCAGGGCCTGCCCGACAGCCTTGCCGAAAGCTGCGACCGGCTGCTCAGGATTCCGCAGGCCGGCCGCGCCGATTCGCTCAACCTGGCGGTCGCCACCGGCATCATGCTGTTCGAGATCCGCCGCGGCGCGCTGAAGCTGGGGCCGGACTAGACCATGATCCCAAATGGCGGCGTCCGGTTTTCGGACAAGATCATGGTCAAACAAGAGGGCATCAAATCGTGAGGTTCTGGTCCCCCTATGCCCTGCTGGTCGTCGTCGCCATTGCGCTCGACCAGTGGATCAAGCAGCTGGTGGAGGGCGGCCTCGACTTTCAGGAGAAGGTCGATCTTTTGCCTTTCCTGGCGCTGTTCCGCACCTACAACACGGGCATCGCCTTCTCGATGTTCCAGTCTTTCGGCGATACCGGCCTGGTGGTGATCGCCGTCCTCGTCGTCGCCTTCGTGCTCTACCTCGCAACGCGCACGCTGGCGGGCCATGTGCTTGCCAGGATTGGCTTTGCACTGATCATCGGCGGCGCTCTCGGCAACCTGATCGACCGCGCCGTCTACGGCCACGTCATCGACTACATATTGTTCCACACGCCGGTTTGGTCCTTCGCCGTATTCAACCTAGCGGACGCCTTCATCTCGGTCGGTGCCGCGCTTGTCCTCTTCGACGAATTTGTCGGCTGGCGGCGCGAGCCCAAGCCCTCGCAAGATTGACCGCGCGCAGCCGCCGCCGCACAGTCCAGGCACCGCACAACCGGGGAGAAAAAAGTGTCCGAAACCTTCAAAGCCATCCTCGTTTCGCGCGACGCCGACAAGAAGCAGTCGGTCGCGGTCATCAACCTCACCGAAGCCGAACTGATGGAGGGCGACGTCACCGTCGCCGTCGAGGCGACGACGGTCAACTACAAGGATGGGCTGGCCATCACCGGCAAGGCGCCGGTCATCCGCCGCTGGCCGCTGGTGCCGGGCATCGATTTCGCTGGCACGGTGATCTCCTCCTCGCATGCCGACTGGCGCAAGGGCGACAGGGTGATCCTCAATGGCTGGGGCGTCGGCGAAACGCATTTCGGCGCCTTTGCCGGTCGCGCCCGCGTCAACGGCGACTGGCTGGTGCCGCTGCCCGAAGGTATCAGCCCGCATGATGCGATGGCGGTCGGCACTGCCGGCTACACGGCCATGC